>JAFTEI010000031.1 GCA_017453965.1 Lachnospiraceae bacterium | reverse complement strand
TCCGACGAGCAGGAATGCGCTCTCGGGAAGATCGTCGCACTCACCGTCCAGTATCATCCTGAAGCCTCTTAAAGTCTCCTTAAGCGGAACATACTTTCCGGGAAGTCCGGTAAACTGCTCCGCAACAGAGAAGCTCTGTGAAAGGAAGTTCTGAACCTTACGGGCTCTGTATACTGTAAGCTTATCTTCGTCTGACAATTCGTCCATACCCATGATGGCGATTATATCCTGGAGCTCTCTGTATCTCTGAAGAACACGCTGAACTCCTCTTGCAACTTCGTAATGCTCTTTTCCGACTATATCCGGTGAAAGGATACGGCTTGTCGAATCCAGAGGATCAACTGCGGGATATATTCCCTTGGAAGCGATCTCACGGCTAAGGGTCGTAGTCGCATCCAGATGTGTAAATGTTGTCGCGGGAGCAGGGTCTGTCAAATCGTCCGCAGGAACGTATACAGCCTGAATAGAAGTAATGGATCCCTTCTTCGTAGATGTGATCCTCTCCTGCAGAGCACCCATTTCCGTAGCCAGTGTAGGCTGATATCCAACCGCCGAAGGCATACGTCCGAGAAGCGCCGACACTTCAGAACCAGCCTGTGTGAAACGGAAGATATTATCAATGAATAACAGCACGTCCTGGTTCTTTACATCACGGAAGTACTCAGCCATCGTAAGTCCGGAAAGACCTACTCTCATTCTGGCTCCCGGCGGCTCGTTCATCTGTCCGTAGACCAGAACCGTTTTATCCAGAACTCCACTCTCTGTCATTTCTCCGTAAAGGTCGTTTCCTTCACGAGTACGCTCTCCAACACCGGTGAATACCGAAATTCCGCCGTGTGCGGTAGCAACGTTATTTATAAGCTCCATGATAAGAACTGTCTTTCCAACTCCGGCACCGCCGAAGAGACCGATCTTTCCTCCCTTTGCATAGGGGCATATAAGGTCAACGACCTTGATACCCGTCTCAAAAATCTCTGTAGCGGGAACCTGCTCCTCGAAGGAGGGTGCGGGACGATGGATCTCCCAGCGCTCCTTTGCCTCCGGCGCGGGTTTATTATCAACCGGCTCTCCGAGCAGATTAAATACTCTTCCCAGACACTCCTCGCCTACCGGCACCATAATAGGTCCGCCTGTGTCCACAGCTTCCGTTCCTCTTACCAGTCCGTCGGTGGAGCTCATGGCTATGCAGTGTACTACGTCGTCTCCGACCTGCTGTGCGACCTCTGCCGTAAGGATATGATCCTGCAGCTTGATCTGTATAGCATTATGCAGATCCGGCAGCTCACCCTCGGCAAAACGTATGTCCAAAACGGGACCTGTCACCTGTATGATTTTTCCGACATGTTTTTCACTCATAATTGAGTACTCCTCTTATAAATATAAATAGCAAGGCTTACGGTTCCTCCGCGCCTGCCACGATTTCCGTGATCTCCTGTGTAATGCTTGCCTGACGCGCTCTGTTGTAATACAGGCTCAAGGTCTCTATCATCTCCTCGGCATTATCCGTCGCCGCTTCCATCGCGGTCCTTCTTGCTGCAAGCTCACTTGCCACGGATACATTTACTCCCGAGTACAAAAGCCCTGCCAGATACTCAGGTACGATGGTATCAAATACCTTTTCACTGTCCGGCTCATATAATATCAGTTCTCTTGCTTTTCCCTTTTCCTGCGTTTCCGGTTCCGGGTCGCTCAGCTCAAAATCCGACAGAGGAAGCATGGAGCTCGCCTCGGGAGTCTGGGTCAGCATGGAAACGAAATTGGTATAGCAAAGATAGATATGTCCATACTTGCCCTCGCGATACGCCTCACAGATACGTCTTCCGATCTCAAAGCACTCCGATATGGTGATCTTGGCTACTTCCGCATAATCCTCGGTAAAGATCGGCACCTTCCTCTGCTTAAAATACTCAACGGATTTCTTTCCTATCGGAAGCACCGAAATATCCCTGCCACGGGTCTCACTCTCCATGAACTTAAAAAGATTTGCATTGTAACCGCCCGCAAGACCCCTGTCTCCGGCAATTACGATATACAGCCATTTATCGTTGTCGTCCGCCCTTGTATACGGCGAATGAAACTCCGTATTTCCTTGCGCAATATCGGTAAGGGTCTTACGAAGAATCTCCAGATAGGGCTTGCTCAGATCAGCCTTTTCCTTAGCCCTCCTCAGCTTGGACGCAGCCACCAGCTGCATGGCCTTGGTGATCTGCATCGTGCTTTGTACGCTCTTTATCCGGAGTTTCACAGCTTTCATATTTGCTGCCATGAAATTTTACCCCTTTTTCTTTACAAACTGTTCCGTATATTCGTTCAATACGGTCTTAAGCTTCTCTTCCGTGTCTGCTTCGAGTTTACCTGTCTCGCGGATCGCCTTCATCGCCGCAATTCCATCGGGAGCCTGGTCCAGATGACGGAAAAGTCCCTCCTCATATTCAGCAATATCCGTTGTATTGACCTTCATAAGAATATTGTTTACAACGGCATAGAGAATGGCTACCTGCTTTTCAACCGGAACCGGAGAGCTCTTATCCTGCTTTAAGACCTCCACTATACGCTCACCCTGTGCAAGACGGGCCTTCGTATCTTCGTCCAGGTCAGAGCCGAACTGTGCGAAGCTCTGCAGCTCACGGTACTGTGAATAAACCAGCTTCAAGGTACCGGCAACCTTCTTCATTGCCTTTATCTGCGCATTACCGCCGACTCGGGACACCGAAATTCCGGGGTTGACCGCTGGCATGATACCCGAGTGGAAGAGCTCTGTCTCAAGGAAGATCTGTCCGTCGGTAATCGATATGACGTTTGTGGGAATATAGGCCGACACGTCGCCCGCCTGTGTCTCTATGATGGGCAGTGCCGTTAAGGAACCGCCGCCGTTTTCATCGGAGAGCTTTGCCGCCCTCTCGAGAAGTCTTGAATGCAGATAGAATACGTCTCCAGGATATGCCTCACGTCCCGGGGGTCTGCGGATAAGCAGCGAAAGCGCTCTGTAGGCCACCGCATGCTTGGAAAGGTCATCGTATATAACGAGTACGTGCTTTCCCTTAGCCATAAAATACTCACCCATAGTACAGCCTGTATAAGGAGCGATGTACTGAAGGGGACTGGGCTCGGATGCCGTAGCCGCAACAACTATGGTATAGTCCATGGCCCCACCGTTCTGCAGGTCTGTCACAAGGGACGTAACTGTCGAACGCTTCTGTCCTATTGCAACGTAGATACAGATAACGTCTTTACCCTTCTGGTTAAGTATCGTATCAATGGCGATAGTCGTCTTACCTGTCTGTCTGTCGCCGATTATAAGCTCTCTTTGTCCTCTTCCGATGGGGATCATCGAGTCTATAGCCTTGATTCCCGTCTGCAAAGGCTCTTTAACAGGCTGCCTGTCGATAATTCCCGGAGCCCTCGTCTCAACGGCACGAAACTCCGTAGTCTCGATGGGACCTGCACCGTCAATGGGCTGTCCGATCGCGTTTACTACACGGCCTATCATGTTCTCTCCAACCGGAACAGAAACGACTCTTCCCGTGCGCTTTACGGTCTGGCCTTCGCTTATGCCTACATCTTCACCGAAAAGAACCGCTGATACCACGTTCTCCTCGAGGTTCTGCGCCATTCCGAAGGTTCCGTTCTCAAATTCCAGAAGCTCTCCCGCCATACAGTTCAAAAGTCCGCTGACCCTCGAAATTCCGTCTCCGACGGTAAGAACGCTTCCAGTCTCATTCTGAACGATAGCATTCTGATAATTTTTTATCTGGCTTCGAATAACCTCAGATATTTTCTCTGGTTTTAACTCCATTTTACCCTCCAACAGCTTTTCATAATTACTGTTGCACAAATGATTTTAATTACAAAACAGTCTCGTCAAACTTCTTTCCGAGCTCCTTAAGTCTTCCCTTGACGGTGCCGTCATAGAGCCTGTCTTCCAGCTCGACCCTTATTCCGCCCAACACACCCGGGTCCACCTTCTGGCGGAGCACTATCTTCTTGCCCGTCATGGCTTCGAGCTTCTTCTTAAGCTGTTCAAAGCTGTCGGCTTTTAAGGGGATGGCACTCGTTACGACCGCATCCTCAATGCCGTGGTCGGAATTATAGCTTGCGCGATATCTCTTAAAGCAGGCCGAAAAGCTCCTCAAAAGGCCCTTTTCCACCAGTATCTTGATGAAATTCAGCAGATATTCCTGCAGGGAACTGCCGAAGGCCTCATCCAAAAGCCTTAAACGTTCCTTTTTCGGAATGGACGGTTCGGAAAGCAGGGTTACATAGTCAGGATTTTCCGCAAAGATAGTCTTTACGGTCTCCATCTCCTTTAATATCTCATCTGAAATGCTTTCAGACACAGCCAGATCATAAAGGCTCTGCCCATAAAGCTCCCCCGCCCTGGTCATGATGCCTCTCCGACTTTATCGATAAATTCGTCGATAAGCTTGCGGTGGTCCTCCTCACGGATCTCCTTCTCAACAACCTTGCTGGCAATATCCATGGCAAGTCCGCCGATCTCGTCCTTGGCCGCGTTTATGGCCTTCTTTCTTTCCTGTGCAATATCGGCTTCCGCTTTTGCCTTGATACTGGTCGCGGTGTTCTCCGCCTGCCTTAACATCTCTTCGGCTTTTGTTTCCGCCTCTTTTTGCGCCTCGGATACGATCTGTGCCGCCTCTGCATGTGCGCTGCTCAGATTGTTCTCATACTGCTGCTTCAGGCTGTCCGCTTTCTCCTGCGCTTCCCTTGCCTCGCGTATTTCCTTGTCGGCAAGCTGCCTGCGCTTCTCCAGGACCTCATTTATGGGCTTGAAGAGAAATCTTTTGATAAGATACAGCTGAATGAACAGATTTAGTATCTGCGCAATAAAAGTCCACGGAATAATTGTCACTAATGATTGTGTTTCCATAATTATCCCAACTTTCTTCTGTCTTAGTCGCCTTTATTATCCAAGATAATTCATGAACATGCCGGGAGCTACGAACAGCAGAAGCAGACCAGTAACAAAACCGTAAATACCTGTTGTCTCGGCAATAGCACATCCAAGAAGCATTGTACTTGTTACATCACCCTTGCACTCGGGCTGACGTCCGATCGCCTCCAGAGCCTTAGCAACCGCGTTACCTTCTCCGATACCAGGTCCGATACCAGCGATCAATGCTGCACCCGCTCCGATCGCGCAACCTGCAAGCGCGATACCTCTAGCTAACATTTCCATTTTTACTTCCTCCTTAAAAAATATCGTTTTATATCGAAATGGGTTTCCCCGTTTGTTACCTTCTTTGTCAGTTCTTTATCAGCTGTAAAGCTTACTCCTCAGCCGCATTCGCGATGTACATTATGGTCAGCATCGTGAATATGAACGCCTGCATGACCCCGGTGAACCAGTCGAAATAGAATGACAGGATCGCGGGAATACCGACATCCAGGATCGGTATCTTCGCCAGGAAGCTGCTGAACATTCCAAACAGTGCCGCGGAAGCCAGCGCAAGGCTTTCATATATGAGTCCGTTGATAACTATGCCCGAAAGGATGTTTCCGAAATGACGGCAGGCCATGCTGACCGGCGTTGCCAGCTCGGAAAGGATGTTAAAGGGTGTCATCACAGGGATAGGGGTCGTAAAGCCCTTAAGATAGCCTCCGACACCGGATGCCTTGATCTTCGTACCCGTTATCATGATAAAAACTACTACCGCCCAGGCAGCTTCCGTCGAGAGATCGGCCGTGGGACTGCGCAGCCCGACAAGACTTATGAGATTGGAAATAATACTTGTTGCAAAGAGGGCTGACACAAAGGGAATCAGTTTATCGAACTTGTTCCCGCCGGTATTGTTGCGCACCAGATTATTGGCCGCCTCCACCAGCATCTCAGCTATAGCCTGGCGTTTGGAAATATTTTCTACTTTTAAATTCTTAGTAAGGAAAATACAAAGACCTGTAATTATCAGCATTACCAACCAGCTGACCACAAGAGTTTCGGAGATCAGAAAATCGCCAAGAACCGGTATACCAGTGTGTATACGGGCAAATATTCTGGCGCCGTTTACTTCAAGATTCATATATCCGTTTTACTCCCCTCTTTTTGCGGAAATATACCGCGAACTTTTATCACTATGCTGGGAAAAAATAGTGGAACTATCCCCGCAACCGTATTTATGACCGGTAATAATATGGCCAATATCCCCCAGGCCAGCTGCGCGAGCGTGCGATACCTGAGACTCGTCCTCCATATCGACTTTGCTTTGTCGTCATCTTCACAGGAGGATACCTTTTGAACGGTCACCGCCATCCAGAAAAAATTTCCCACCGCAACGGCCGATCCCAGAACAGCTCCCAAAAAGACCCTGTAATCGAAGGGAACCTTATCCGGGTAGAAAATGTGCAGTATCGCAAATACTAAAACAGTAACTACACAGCATACCGCACAGCCTGTTGCCATGAGCGTAGTTTCCTTCTTTACGGCATCCTGCAGCTTCATCATGCTTCCTCAATAGTGTATGTTAAACGAAACCTCGTTTGGATTCTTTTCCTTACGGTTCTTTTTTTGCTTTTTAATAACCGACAGATAGACCTTCCAGGCGGTCATCGCCGAACCTCCGAGTCCGAAGAAAAAACCCGGTATGAATATCCATCCCCCCACGGAAAACCGTGTCATGAGCAGATAGCATAAAAACAAACATATCAGCAGCGGCATAAGAAGTGAAAGCCCCAG
Source organism: Lachnospiraceae bacterium (assembly GCA_017453965.1). Lineage (GTDB taxonomy): Bacteria > Bacillota > Clostridia > Lachnospirales > Lachnospiraceae > NK4A144. The sequence goes on along the minus strand of JAFTEI010000031.1, from coordinate 29,589 downwards.
CTGCCCGACCATCACAAACTGACTCAATCCGGACCATCTATTTTTCTGCATATCACAAAAGCTCCTATTGCCAGTTTACAAGCTTTTCAAAGAACCAAATATTGGAAATAATTTTATTCTATGGTCATGGGTTTGTCAAGGTTAAAGGGGGGTCCCGGGAGCGCTCCTGAGGACGCTTTCGCGGCGCGATTTCTTGGCCTCATAGAGCTTTTTATCCGCCTGATTCATGGCCTCCTTGAGCATACCGGGAAGAGCTCCCGCATAGATCTTGCAGCAGCCCAGGGAAATATCCACGTAATAATCCTTCCCCGACCCCTCATTGTAGGAATCGCAGAATTCCCTGATCTTCTGACGAAGCTCCACCACATCCAAATCTCCCGTGGACTTCATTATCCCGGCAAACTCATCTCCGCCCGTGCGGCCGAAGGGGCTGCCCTCCGGCAAAGCTCTTTTTATCGCTTCCGCAGCCGTCTTTATCGCCTCGTCGCCCTCATGGTGCCCAAAGGTGTCGTTGATCTGCTTTAAATGGTCCAGATCCGCCATAAAGATCAAAAACGGACTGTCTTCGCTCAGCTTTTCGGCATGGATAAAATCAACTATCCCGCTCATAACTCCCGTGCGGTTGAGCATTCCCGTCAGCTCATCGTGCGTTGCCGCATAGTCAAGTATCTGATTCTTCTCTTCCAGCATACTCTGCAGAGACTGCTGCTTAAGGGAAACATACAGAGAATACAGCGCACTTCCTATCTCCAGAGAAAGAGTTTCATAAAACATAGCATCGTCAAGGTTTATCTCAACACTGAGAAGCCCGTACTGTGTTCTTCCATGGAACAGTATGAAGTTGGTCATATGTATGGGCGCCCCATCGGACCTTCGCAGATATTTTCCCAGATCCCCGTAATACACATCCGGCGCGTTCTCGCGATCATAGAACTCGTACTTATCCCCCCACTGGCGCATATGAAGCTTGAGCTTCTCCGGAGCCTTGAGCATTTCTCCATCCTTCATGGTTATAGGCTCCTCCAGCAGACAGACCATGGAGCTCCTCGTGTTAAGATGCATAAGCTGCTCTGCGAGCTTTTCAAAAAATGACAGCTCGTTGAAGGTGCTCATCTGGAGATTTCGAAGAGTTAGGGGTGAGACCAGGGACCGCATCTGCGACTGGGTCACACTCATCCAGTTATTCATCAAAAGCTCCTGCTCGCCTGGATACTTGGTCTCATCCTTACGGCTGTCCGGATTGTAAGTGCAGCCACAGGAGGCACGAACTACAAATTTAACGGGTACCAGCTCGGATTCTATCTTCCTGCCTGCCAGATACTCCTTGATCTTCTCTGCGGTCTTTACCGCAATAAGATAGTAGTCCTGCAGGACGGTGGTGAGCGGCGGCTCCATATATGCCGCTATGGCTATATCGTCGAAGCCGGTGACGGCAAGGTCTTTTCCGGGCTCTATGCCCCTGGCCTTGGCCACACGGTATACCGCAGTAGCCATTTCATCATTTGCCGAAACTATAGCGTCAAAATCCGAATGCCTGTCAAAAAGCTCCTCGACTATACCGTCCACGTGGCTTTGATAATCACCGTATACGACATAGCTCTCATCATAAGCTATACCGTTTTCCTCGAGGGCATCCCTGTAGGCCTGCTGCCTGAGCACGCTGTCCTTGTGCCCTCTTGCTCCCGAGATATATCCTATCCTGCGGGCCCCGTGTTCCTTTATGAGATGCAGCACACAGTCCTTCATGCCGCCGTAATTGTCTATATTGATGGTAATGCTTCCAGGGTTATCCGGGAGATCCAGCTCCTCCTTTAAGAGAATGACCGGCACCCTGGGAAGATATTTCATAAATTCGCTGACCACCATGGGCTGCTTCTGTCCCACATTGATGCTGCCGAATATGACCACCATGAGGTCGGGAGCGTCATAGTTGCTGTAGGAATACAGAGAAAAATGATGGCAGCCGAAGCCTATATCGTCCATAGAATACTTTTCGAGCACTACGGTCGATACGCCGCCGAAATAGAACCGGATGTCAACATCGGTTCCTTCCAGGGCCGCAGCCAGAAATTTAAGAAATCTTATAGAATTGTCTACATTGAACTGTCCTGTCATTATGCCTACGACAGGCCTTTTTTTCTCTGACATTTAAATACTCTTTTCAGGTATTTTACGTACTATCCTCGTGATCGAACATATCCGGAAAATCGCGTCTTATGTCTTCGATGTCCGAGATGATATGTCCCATATGCATGGTCAGGTAGTCCCTGTATGCATCCCTGTCCCTTCGTTCAATAAGGGTTATAAGGTGCTTGTGTTCACCTACGGTACGCTCCTTGTTGGCCTCGTCAAAATCCACCAGGATACGCATCCTTCTGTAATTCGGCAGCATGTTCTCGATTATCTGTGCCGCCAGACTCTCTCCGGAGACCCTGTAGGTTATCTCATGAAACCTGTCGTCACTTTTGATATAGTCATAGGAATTTTCATGAGTCCGGGGCGCTCTGCCAAGCCGCTCCATGCGCTTGACGGTCTCCCTCATCTCTACTATATCATCTTCGCTGACCCTGTTAAACAGCTTATCCACCATTTCCAGCTCAAGGGAGCGGCGCACGAACCACTCCTGATGAATCCTGACTGTCTTGATCTTCGAAATGACCGACTTTGACTGTGGATATATATCCACCATGCCTTCGTTTTGCAGGCGTACCAGCGCTTCGCGCGCCGGTGTCCTGCTGACATTATATCGCTGCGCGACTTTCTGCGCCGAAACCGGTTCCCCCGGCTTCAGCGCAAAGGTCATGATATCCTTTTTAAATTGTTCGTAAGTCTGCTGGTTCAACGAAATATCCATAAGCATCCTTAAGGATTTCAGATGAAATCTTCTCTCATGGGAGTGAATATATCCAGCAGCTTTACCTCCGTAAGACAGTCTATTCCATGCTCCACATTGGGCGCAACATAATAGGTATCTCCGGTATTTAAGGTGACGTCTTCCTTTCCGGCCTCGTGGAATACAAGGCTCCCTTCGATTATATAGCCTATCTGCTCATGGGGATGGGAATGCATATCTCCCTTTGCCCCTTTCTCGAAAAGAAGCTCCACATTCATGATATTGTCGCTGTACGCGAGAACTTTGCGCCTTACTCCGCCACCCAGGTCTTTATATTCTTTTTCTTTATTAATTACTACCATTCTATCAACCTCTTATTTTTTTGACAAGTGATACCGCTTCCCGTGTTAATTCCTCAATCTTTTCGAAGTTGCCCTCGTCTATGAGGCTTCCCTTTACCATCCAGCTTCCTCCGCAGGCAGCTATCTTATTAAATTCCAAATAATTCTTCATATTGTCTGCGTTTATTCCGCCGGTAGGCATGAATTTAAGCGTTGTGTAGGGAGCCGCCATAGCCTTTATCATTGCAAGGCCGCCTGCCTGCTCCGCAGGGAAAAATTTCAATATCTTAAGTCCCCTCTTGTAGCCCTGAGCCACCTCTGAGGGTGTTACTACTCCGGGAAGTACAGGAATCTTCTTCTCAAGACAGTAATCCACTACTTCGGGATCGAAGCCGGGGCTTACTATGAATTTAGCTCCCGCATTTACAGCCTGGTCCACCTGCTCCGTAGAAAGTACGGTTCCTGCGCCCACCAGCATTTCGGGGAAATTCTCTGTCATTATCTTTATGGACTCCGCTGCCGCAGCGGTACGGAAGGTGACCTCCGCACATTTAAGCCCTCCCTTTACAAGGGCCTCCGCCAAAGGCTTTGCGTCCTCGGCACGGTTTAAAACAACTACGGGTACTACTCCGAATGCCATCAATTCATCCAGTATTTCGCTCATTTTTTCCTCCTTCAAAATCCGCCGATCACGGCTGCTTACCGATATATGCGAGTATTCCGCCGTCTACGTATAAAATATGACCGTTTACAAAATCCGAAGCCTTCGAAGCCAGGAACAGGGCCGGACCCTCGAGATCCTCCGGCGTTCCCCAGCGGTTGGCAGGGGTTTTTGCAAGAATAAAGCTGTCGAAGGGATGCTTCGAGCCGTCGGGCTGAGGCTCCCTTAAGGGCGCGGTCTGCTCCGTGGCGATATAGCCGGGGCCTATGCCGTTGCACTGAATATTGTAAGCCCCGTATTCGGAAGCTATATTCTTCGTCAGCATCTTAAGTCCGCCCTTTGCCGCTGCATAAGCCGAGACGGTCTCCCTTCCGAGCTCGGACATCATCGAGCAGACATTTATTATCTTTCCGCCTCCACGCTCTATCATCGAAGGTATTACCGCCTTTGAAACGATGAAAGCACCAGTGAGATCCACGTCAATTACGCGCCTGAATTCGGATACCTCCATTTCCGTCATCGGGATACGCTTTATCATTCCGGCATTATTTACCAGAATGTCCACCTTCCCGACTTCCTTCTCTATTTTTTCAAGAAGCGACTTAACGGCTTCTTCATCCGTAATGTCACAGACGTAGCCCCTGGCCTCGATACCGTCCTCTTTATAGGCTGCGAGTCCTCTGTCCACGGTCTCCTGTCTGCTGCAGTTAAAGACCACCTTTGCGCCGGCCTTCGCGTAGGCCTTTGCGATGGCATAACCTATTCCATAGGCGGCTCCGGTGACCCAGGCAACCTTTCCTTTTAACGAAAATAATTCTTCCATCAGATCGTTTCCTCCCGAATATCTCCTACTTCAAATCTGTGGGCTTTAAGTTGTCCATATCGTCGAAGTCCTGATTTTCTCCGCCCATGGCCCAGATAAAGGTATAGTTGGACGTTCCGGCTCCGGAATGTATCGACCATGAAGGAGAGATCACGGCCTCCTCGTTCTTCATAACTATGTGCCTGGTCTCGCCGGGCTCTCCCATGAAGTGGAAGACCACCTGGTTTTCGGGGATCTCAAAGTAGGTATAGACCTCCATCCTGCGTTCATGAGTGTGTGCAGGCATGGTGTTCCAGACGCTTCCCGTCTCCAGCACCGTCATACCCATGCTGAGCTGACAGGTCTTGAGCACGTTGGGATGGATAAACTGGTTTATCACTCTCTTGTTGCACTCCTCCACGCTGCCCAGCGGCCTCTTCACCGCGTCAGCAAAGGTCAGGAGCTTTGTTTCATAAGAACAGTGCGCCGGTGCGCTTACCATGTAAAACTTTGCCGGCTCCTTTCCATCGTCAGAGGAAAAATAAACCTCCTTTGCTCCCTTTGTGATATATAAGCAGTCTTTATATCCAAGCTTATATTCGGTGCCGTCAACCTTTATCTTTCCGCTTCCGCCGATATTGAAGATACCTATCTCCCTGCGCTCCAGTATGTAGTTCGTACCGAAATTAGCGTATACTTCTATCCCGTCGTCCAGGGACACCTCTTTACTTACCGGCATACAGCCGAAGGTAACCATTCTGTCCACATGGGAATACACTGCCTTGACCTTGTCCGCCTCGTACAATCCCGTAATAAGAAACTCATCCCTAAGCTCCTGTGTGGTATATCTCTTAACGTCCCTCTGATTTGCTGAATATCTGATATCCATGATATTTCTGTGACCTCCTATCTCTGAACGCGGGCTCCTGCACCGCCCATAACTGCCTCAACTTCCTTCCTGCTGGCCATGGTCGTATCTCCGGGTGTCGTCATTGCCAGAGCACCGTGGGCTGCGCCGTAATCTACCGCCAGCTGAGCGTCATTTGTCGTCATCAGCCCGTATATAAGTCCCGACGCAAAGGAGTCTCCTCCTCCTACACGGTCCATTATCTCAAGTCCCTTGTAGTCCTTCGCCTTGTATATTTCGCCGTCTGCATAGCAAAGTGCGCTCCAGTCGTTGACCGTTGCCGTCTTGACCTCCCTTAGGGTCGTGGCTGCGACCTTGAAATTCGGATAGGTCTCAACTGCCTTTGCTATCATCTTCTTGTAGCCGTCCAGGTTGAGCTTCGAAAGGTTCTCCTCGTTCCCTTCGATCTCAAAGCCGAGACAGGCCGTGAAATCCTCCTCGTTTCCTATCATCACATCCACATATTTGGCGATCTCCTTGTTGACCTCTCTGGCCTTTTCTATACCGCCGATAGCACTCCACATGGAGGGACGGTAATTTAAATCGTAAGAAACCACCGTACCGTACTTTTTGGCAGTCTTGATCGCTTCGATGACGGTCTCGCAGGACTGCTCGGATAAAGCTGCGTAGATTCCGCCGGTGTGGAACCACCTTGCGCCCAGCTCTCCAAATATCTTCTCGAAATCAAAATCCTCAGGCTTGGCCTTGGATATTGCCGTATTTGCCCTGTCAGAGCAGCCCACGGCACCCCTGATCCCAAAGCCCCTCTCAGTAAAGTTCAGGCCGTTTCTGCAAAGCCTTCCTATTCCGTCGGTGGGCATCCACTTTATAAGCGAGGTATCTACGCCGCCCTGCAGGATAAGATCCTCCATGAGCTTACCTACCTCATTGTCCGCAAAGGCCGTAAGCACTGCCGTCTTCATTCCAAAGCAGCGCCTTAAGCCGCGGATAACATTGTATTCGCCGCCGCCTTCCCAGACCTGAAAATGACGGGTCGTACGGATCCTTCCCTCTCCGGGATCGAGACGCAGCATTACCTCTCCAAGGGATACCGCATCATAGGCGCAGCTTGATTGTTCTCTCAATTTTAAGTCCATAAACTTTCTCCTTTATTAAAGGGGGATTTTATCCCCGGTAATCTGATTTGTAGCCCCATAGCTACTCCACTACTTTGATTCTTAAACGTATTTTTCAAGAGTCCTTCTGACAGCTCCGGGACCCTCCGTAAGCTCGATGAAGTAAGACTTCACCTTGTCGGCCAGTCCTGCGCTGTAGAGATCCACTCCGAAGATCTTGGCATCGTGAAGAAGCCCGTCAAGCTTCTCAATCTGTCCGGACACGTTGCCGGAATTTATATCCAGACCCTCCACATATACCCTTACCGAATCCAGAAGCGGATCGGGGCTCAGCTCAAAGGTCTTTCCGTTGTCATCCACGGCCATCAGATACCTTATCCAGCCCGCAAAAACGAGAGGTATCATCTTAAGAGCCTCTATGTCCTTGCCGGCTGCCTTATAGTTTTTGATCGTTTCACCAAAGCGTATCGCCAGCTTCTGAGAGGTGTCGGTAGCGATCCTCTGGGGTGTGTCCGGCATAAAGGGATTGGGAATCCTCACCGTAAGCACCGTATCTATGAATTCCCTGGGTGCGATCACTCCGGGATCGGTGACTACGGGTAGGCCCTCCTCATAGCCAATGCGCTCAACGAGCCTCTTAAGCTCCTTATCCTTCATCTCCTCGGAGATCCTCTCATATCCCAGCAGGCAGCCGTAAACCGCCAGCGCCGTATGCAGAGGATTGAGGCAGGTGCACACCTTCATCCTCTCCACCTTGTCCACCGTCTCCCGGTCCGTAAATATGAAGCCGGCCTTTTCCAGCTCAGGCCTCCCGGCAGGGAAGTCGTCCTCAATTACGAGGTACTCGCATTCTTCTGCGTTTACGAAGGGGGCGACCCAGGTATTTTTGGATGTGACCACGTTCTCAAGGCCGTCTATCTCATCCTTTTTAAGAAGCTCCTCGACTCCGGGGTCCGGCCTCGGAGTTATCTTATCTATCATGGACCAGGGGAAGCTTACCTTTCCGGAATTGAAAAGATAGTCTTCAAAGTCTTTTTCCACCAGCTCCCTCTTGCTCCACTCTTTTGCAAACGCTTCAACGGCGGCCTTTAATTTGTCTCCGTTGTGGGAGCAGTTGTCCGTGCTGACCATGGCTATCGGATACTTTCCGGCCTGGTACCTGGCATATAGGAGCGCAACTACCTTTCCTATATAGCTCCCGAGGCGGGCGGGTCCCTTTTCAAAATCTGACTTTACCGCGCCCAAGAGCTCTCCCTTTCCGTCCACGAGGCTATAGCCCTTCTCGGTGATCGTAAAGGTCGAAAACTGCAGGGAGGGCTCGGAAAAGATCTTTTTCAGGCGCTCAAATTCTGCGTCATTTTCCGAATCCAGAATGCAGGATTCTCCGATGCTTCCGATGACCGTCTTCTCAATGCTGCCGTCAGCCTTTAAGGTCACGAGCACCGACAGATCGTCATGGGGACGGTACATTTTTTCGATGATCTCATAGTCAAAGCCCTCAACTACGGTGATACCGCTCTCCATTACCCCTGCGTTCAAAAGCTTTTGTGCGGCTGCCGCCTGAAAAGCCCTGAATATATTTCCGGCTCCAAAATGTACCCATACAGGCTTTTCCTTTGTGGCAGCCACCATTTTCTGCCTGTCAAATTCCGGGAGGGCATATCCCTTATGCTCCCATTCTTCTCTATTTTGTATTCCTTCGTCCGTTAATCTCATTTCAGCTCTCCTAAGCTCTATTTACTACTCTTTTCAATCGCTTCCCAAAGACCGTTAAGATAAGCTGCCCCCAGTGCCCTGTCATACAGGCCGTAGCCCGGCATAGCTACCTCATCCCAGATCATTCTCCCGTGGTCGGGGCGGATAGGACCGTCAAAACCTATGTCGTAGAGCGCCTTCATGATCTCGTACATATCAAAGCTTCCGTCCGCCGAAAGGTGGGCCGCCTCCTCGAAATCGGTAGGTGAGTTGAATTTCAGGTTTCTCACGTGGGCAAAATGTATCCTGCCTTTAAGTGAACGTATCATATCCGGAAGATCATTTTTAAGATTGGTTCCGTAAGAGCCCGAACAGAAGGTGACTCCGTTGTGGGGATCGTCCACCATCTTCATCATACGCAGGATATTTTCCTTGTTTATGATTATCCTGGGAAGACCGAACACGCTCCATGCCGGATCGTCGGGATGTATAGCCATCCTTATGTCATATTCGTTACATACCGGCATGATCCGCTCCAGGAAATACTTCAGGTTTTCAAAAAGCTTCTCGTCGTCGATATCCTTATACATTTCGAAAAGCTCCTTTACATGAGCCATTCTCTCCGGCTCCCAGCCCGGCATTATGGTTCCGTTCATATCTCCCGAAATGCTTTCAAACATTTTCTCCGGGTCAATGGCGTCCACGGCCTCCTGAGTATAGGCCAGCACCGTCGATCCGTCGGGGCGCATTCTCGCAAGCTCTGTCCTGGTCCAGTCAAATACGGGCATGAAGTTGTAGCAGACCATATGTATGTCTTCTTCGCCCAGATTTTTAAGTGTTTCGATATAATTATCAATGTACTCCTCGCGCTCAGGATCTCCGGTCTTGATCGCGTCGTGAACATTTACGCTCTCGATACCCGAGATCTTAAGCCCCGAAGCCTCGACCTCCTCCTTGAGAGCATGAATACGCTCCCTGCTCCATAGCTCGCCCGGCGATGTATCGTAAAGCGTGGTTATTACGCCCTTCACTCCGGGAATCTGTCTTATCTGTTTTAAGGTAACGGTATCGTGTCCGGTCCCGTACCATCTGAGTGTCATTTCCATAGCTTTTGTTCCTCCGCTATTAAAGGTAAAGGGGGTTTTATCCCCGGTAATATCTGACTTACAGCTCATAGCTACTCCATCCGTTTATGAGGCGCTCTTACGCCTGCTTCGGGCAAAATCCAGAAAATCCTTACGGGTGCCTTTTAAAATTCTGTTCGTCAGAATGTACCCGTGGCTTGCGTCGGTATAAACTATTACGAGAGTCGGGCGGACGGTTAAACTTATAATGCCCTTCCACTCGATAGTCTCCTCTCTGCCGTCAGTCCTCACCGTCATTCCCCTGTCATTAAAGATCAGCTCAATCTCCTCGTCGTTGGCCTTCGCCTGCGGTATTGAGGTCAGATATATGACAAGAGGCTGGATAACCAGAAACAGCGAAAGGAATATCAGCATCAGCGTTTTAAATACCGGCCCGGCCGTTCTCCACTGCGTCACGATAAGAACGACCGAGGCCACTATGCAGGTCAGATTTACTACCGCTAAATACGAAGCATAGGCGTAGTACATTCTGACCTGCCATATATCCGACGGTTTTATATTGTATCTGTATTTAAATTCCATTGTGTTTGTCTGTTTCAGACCTTCTCAAGATCAAATTCGAAATAATCCACCGCGTTGTTAAAGGATATTCCCTTGACTATTTCTCCCAGCAGCTTTTCATCGTCGGGATACTCTCCGTTTTCAACCCAGCCTCCTATGAGACCACAGAGTATCCTTCTGAAATAGTCGTGTCTCGTATATGAGAGGAAGGAGCGCGAATCCGTAAGCATTCCTACAAAGTTCCCCAAAGCGGACAGATTTGCCAGAGATTTCATCTGGTTCGTCATTCCTACGTAGTGATCGTTGAACCACCATGCGCTTCCCTGCTGGAGCTTGTTTCTTACTCCGCCGCCCTGGAAGCAGCCCAGGATGGTGCCGATGGCCTGGTCGTCATTCGGATTTAATGAATAGATTATCGTCTTCGGAACCTCGTCCGTGGCTGAAAGGGCATTCAGAAAATCCGCCAGCTGTGCAGAGGGAGCATAGTTATTTATGCAGTCATATCCGGTGTCGGGACCCAGCTTTTCGTACATAAGCGCATTGTTGTCGCGCTTGCAGCCGTAGTGCAGCTGCATTACCCAGCCCCGCTTGTGATATTCCTTTGCGAGACATATCATCATTGCGGTCTTGTACTTTAAGCTCTCCTCCGCGCTTATGCTCTCCCCGTTCAGTCCCTTCTTCAGGATCGCTTCAAGCTCTTTTTCGTCGGCGGGAGCGTACATCACGTACTCAAGCGCGTGGTCGCTGACCTTGCAGCCGTGCCCGGCGAAGAAGTCCAGCCTCTTTACTATAGCCTCATAGAGGCTGCCCATATCGGTTACCTTTACTCCCGATACCTCTGAAAGCTTGTCAATATATGACCTGAACTCAGGCTTCTCTATATTGTTTATCTTGTCCGGCCTCCACGCGGGAAGGACCTGAACCTCAAAGGAATCGTCAGCCTTTATCTTCTCGTGCCATTCGAGGCTGTCGATGGGGTCGTCGGTGGTGCAGATAAGCTTTACGTTGGACTTTCTGATAATGTTCCTTACGGTAAATTCGTCCGAATTCAGCTTGGCATTACAAAGGTCCCAGACCTCCTGTGCCGTATCCCCGTTTAAATTGCCCTGATAGCCAAAATAATACCTCAGCTCCAGATGTGACCAGTGGTAGAGCGGATTTCCTATAAGCCGGGGCAGAGTCTCCGCCCACTTCTGGAATTTCTCGCGGTCGGAGGCGTCTCCGGTTATATATTTCTCGTCTACGCCGTTGGTGCGCATCTGCCTCCACTTATAGTGGTCTCCTCCGAGCCACACCTGGGCAATGTTTTCATATTTTCTGTCTTCGTATATTTCCTTCGGATTGATATGACAGTGGTAGTCCAGTACAGGTATCTTCGTCATATCCGCAAACTTTTCATATAAGCTTTTTGCGGTAGGTGTATCCAGAAGGAAGTCGTGATCCATAAAAGCCTTCATAAAGTTACTCCTTTCTTGAAAATAGCCAGATCTCTGAAGCCGTCCTCACTTTTAACCTTTTTTCCGCCCGCTACGGCAAGGACCTCTCTGTAAAGCTCCTCTCCCAGCTCGTCCAGGCTCTTTCCCTCTATGAGCCGTCCTGCGTCGAAATCTATCCAGTTGTTTTTATGACCGGCGAGAGGGCTGTTCGAGGAGATCTTTACCGTGGGAACGGCGCTCGCAAAGGGCGTTCCCCTTCCGGTGGTAAATAACACTATCTGCGCTCCAGAGAGCACCGTGGCCGTGCTGGCAACAAGGTCATTGCCCGGGGCCGACAGGAGGTTCAGGCCCTTTGTCTTAAGGGGCTGTGCATATTTCAGCACATCCTCGACGGGTCCCAGGCCGGACTTTTGAGTGCAGCCCAGAGCCTTATCCTCAAGGGTGGATATTCCGCCCTTTTTATTTCCCGGCGAAGGATTTTCATATATGGTCTGATTGTGCTGCCTGAAATAATCCTTGAAATCATTTATCAGGCTGACCGTCTTATCAAATATCTCCTTGCCGGTACAGCGCTCCATGAGGATCGTCTCGGCGCCGAACATCTCGGGAACCTCGGTAAGTATCGTGCTGCCCCCTGCAGCAGTCAGCATATCCGAGAACCTTCCCACGACCGGATTGGCCGTTATTCCGGACAGACCGTCCGATCCTCCGCACTTCATCCCTACGATGAGCTTCTCCACACTGATCTTTTTCCTTTCGAATTTCTCAGCGTTTGCGGCAAGCTCCCGTAATATCCTGATTCCTTCTCCAACTTCATCTTCGCAGTCCTGACACTGGAGGAAGCGCACCCGGCTTTCGTCGTAACCGTCCAGATAGCCCCCGTCCTTTAAGACTCCTATATTGGAGTTCTCGCAGCCGAGGCCCAAAACCAGTACTCCTCCTGCATTAGGATGCTTTATAAGCGCTGAAAGCGCCTCTCTCGTGTTCTCCTGATCGTCGCCCATCTGAGAACAGCCGTAGGGATGACTGAATGCAACTACATTTTCTATCTTTTCACTCTTTAAGTCCTGTGTCTGCTGCTCTATTGCCCGTGCAACGGCGTTTACACAACCGACCGTCGGTATGATCCAAAGCTCGTTCCGGACACCGGCCTTGCCGTCTGCGCGCTCATAGCCCATGAAATACTTCTCATCCGCACCAAGGCTGAAATTGGCCCTTTCAGCGTGGCTCGGGTTGTATTCATACGTTAGGTTGTCGCTTAAGTTCGTCTTAAGATTGTGCACATGGATATGTGCCCCCTCCTCCACCGCAGCCAGGGTGTGCCCGATTGGAAAGCCGTACTTTATCACGTTCTCGCCCTCTGCAAAATCCTTAAGGGCAAATTTATGGCCCATGGTGATATCTTCCTTCAATACCACAGTCCTGCCATCTACCTCCGGCTTTTCTCCGGCCTTAAGGTCCGTCAGCGCCACAGCCACATTATCATTTGGATTTATCTTTACAAATCGCTGCATCAGGTACTTTCCTTTTCTTTTAAAACGGTGTCGTAGGCTTCCTTCATTCCCTTTTCTTCGATCAGTGCGTAGTAACGCTCAACCAAAGGTATCATCTCCGTCAGATCCGCATCCCAGTATTCCTTTTTCTTAAGGATATCCGAAACCGAAGCTGTCTTCATGTACTTCATTATCTCTTCCCCGTCATTCGCGTTGTCCGTGCGGTAGAAGGCAATGAGGGCCGCCATCGAGAAAGTAAGTGCAGGCGGATAGGCTCCGAATTTCTCCTTATATTCAAGAATCGTAGGCAGTACGCGAACCTGGAACTTGCTCACCGAATTAAGGGCTATGGAGAGGAGCTGGTGCTTGATGAAGGGATTTGAAAATCTCTCCAGCACTGCCTTTCCGAAGTTTATATCCGTTTCCGTATTTCCGAGGGTCGGAACTATCTCGTCAAAGATACATTTATTTAAAAATGCGCTGACTGTCTCGTCCTTTAAGCACTCGCCCACTGTTTTAAGCCCGTAAAGATAGGCTCCCAGTACCATTGAGGTGTGCCCTCCGTTAAGGATACGGACCTTTCTTCTCTTGTAGGGATGTACGTCGTCGGTCCATACTACGTGGAAGCCGGCCTTGTTGAAGGGAAGCTCGTCCTCGTGGTGTCCGCCGATTACCCATAAATGGAAGATCTCCGCGGTATCCAGCATATTGTCCTGATAACCGATCTCCTTCCAGAGCTCTTCGGCCTCGTCCCTCGGGTAACCCGTAACTATGCGGTCTACAAGCGAATTACAGAAGTCGTTCTCGTTCTCGATCCAGGCCTTGAATTCATCGGGCAGACCCCAAAGCTCAGCATATTTCAGTATGCACTCCTTTAAGTGGTCGGCGTTGTCGTCTATAAGCTCACAGGGAATCAGGATAAAGCCCGGAAGTCCCAGCTCAAAACGATGGAACAAAAGCTGTGTCAGCTTCGCCGGATAGCTCTTTGCGGGCTTGTCGTCCTTTTTCTCAGTGCCGATATATTCGATTCCGGCCTCGGTGGTATTGGATATGATAAATCTGAAATCGGGATTTTCCGCAAGCTTTATATAGCTGTCAAAATCCTCGTAGGGGTTTACACAGCGGGAAATTACCTCTATGTGAGTACGCTCGTTGACGGTCTTTCCGTCCTCAATTCCTCTCAAATACAGGTTGTACTCACAATTTTGCTTCATGAGCATCTCGCACATGCCTTTTTCGATCGGCTGCACAATGACTATCTTGCCTTCCCAAACGCCCTTTTCGTTTAACTTATGGAAGAAATAATCTACGAAACCACGGAGAAATCCGCCTTCACCAAACTGTATTACTCTTTCTTTAGCCATTTATTATCTCCTTGATAATTAGAAAAATTTTAGTAACTCTCAGGACCTGCCCTGAATTAGGTAAAAATATCACTGGAACATATTGGGCAGGAACATGCTTATCTCAGGTACAAAGGTTATAAGGAGCAGAACCGCTATCATACACAGATAGAAGGGTATTGTAGCCTTAACAACCTTTTCCATAGGCAGCTTCGCAACGGCGGAGCCGATGAAAAGCACCGCTCCAACGGGAGGAGTAAGAAGTCCGATACCGCAGTTTAATATCATGATTATTCCGAACTGTATCGGCGTCATTCCAATTGAAGTCGCTATAGGGAGCAGGATAGGCGTAGCTATAAGGATGATGGGCGCCATATCCATGATGCAGCCCAGAACCAGGAGGATAAGGTCAAGCAGGAGCGCGATAACGTAAGGGTTGTCGCTGACACCGATTATGGCCTTTGCTGCAATGTCCGGTACATGAAGTCTTGTCAGGCAGTTTCCGAATACAGCGGAGGTTGCGATTAGGATCATTACTATCGAAAGCGTATTTACGCACTCGTCAAGAGCCGCCCATACTCCCTTCCAATCGATTCCCTTGTAAATAAATACGGAAACGATAAGGCTGTAGATAACCGCTATGGCGGCCGACTCCGTAGCTGTGAAAACTCCGCCTACAACTCCGACTACAACGATGATGATCGCTGCCAGAGCCCAGATTGAGATAGAGAGCTGCTTGACCAGAGCCTTCAGAGAGAATTTATCTCCCTTGGGATAGTTTCTCTTTTTGGAGATTATATAGGAACCTACCATAAGGGAAAGAGCCAAAAGAGCTCCGGGTATATAACCCGCAAGGAAGAGGGCTCCTACGGAAATTCCGCCTGCGGACGTGGCGTAGATAACCATGTTGTGAGAGGGAGGAACCAGAAGGCCCTCACAGGAGGAGGTTATTGTTACGGCTGTTGAAAAGTCCTTATCATATCCCTGTTCCGCCATCATGGGGATGAGGATGGAGCCTAAGGATGCAGTGTCGGCAGAGGCCGAACCGGAAATTCCTCCGAAGAAATACGAAGCAACTATATTAACCATCGCCATTCCGCCGGTCATCCAGCCTACGCAGGCATTGGCGAGAGCTATGAGTTTTTCGGAAATTCCTCCTTTTCCCATCAAAACACCCATCGTTATAAAGAAGGGCACGGCCATCAGGCTGAAGGAGCTTATTCCTTTAACCATGAACTGACAGAGGGTCGAAAGAGGAAGCCCCTGCACTGTAAGGCAGAGTACGGCAGACAAAGCTACCGCATAAGCGATCGGGAAACGCAGCAGGATCATGGCAAAAAAGCTTCCCAAAAGTACGAGTACCGCAAAAGCATTAGCATCCATTTTTATTTACCCCCCTCCTTCTTTTCTTCAGTGTCCTTAGCCTTTTCATCCTTATTATCCTCCGGCACATAGAAGGATTTAATATGGTTATAAATAGCCTCCAGCTCAAATACGAGCATTGCAACTCCGGCTAAGGCAACGGGGAAATACATCCAGAATCTCGAAAGCCAGGGCATACTCTCGTAATTACCCTTACTTCCTATCTGTATCGCATATTGCCAGCCCTGGGCGATCATTATTACGGCAAGGACAAGAACCGCTATATCAGCGAGTATGTCAAGAACCTTCAAAAGCTTCTTGGGAAGATAGTTGTCAAAAGCCGTCATACGGATATGCGCTCCCCGCCGTATCGCGAGAGCCGCAGAAAGCACCGCCATATAGGACATCAATGTAAGAACGACCTGCTCTGTCCATGAAGGATCGGGAATAAAAGGGATATAACGACCCGCAACCTGATAGCTGACAACGAGGATATCTGCTGCAAGAAGTACCTTACATACGATCGCAGTTGCTTTGTATACCACGTCATATGCCGGCTTTATCTTATCTAATTTGGTAAAAATCGCTGGCATAAAATCTCCTTTCCTCTTGTTTCTTCTTTTTTTGATATAGTTCGGGCACAGAGCCCAAGAGCTGGACCTGTGCCCGTGATCTACTACATTAAATTGATTTTTGGTTTATCGGAATTATTTTGCAAGATCCAGGATCTTCTGATAGAGCTCAGCCTGATCGCTGGTGTTTTCCTCTATAACCTTCTTACAAGCTTCCTGCCAAGGAGTCTTGTCAGTTACTTCTACTACGTTACATCCGCTGTCCTTAAGCTCCTGAAGAACCTTGTTCTCAGCCTCTTCGGAAATCTCATGGCAGTAATCGGAAGCGATCTTGGAAGCCTCGGTCATAGCCTGCTGCTGAGCCTCTGTAAGACCATTCCATGCCTCGTCAGTGATAACGACCTGAACTGCTCCAAGTGTATGTCCGTCAAGGATGAAGTTGGGAGCTATCTCGTTGAAAGCATTTGACTGATAGTTAGCTGTAGGCTGCTCTGCTCCGTCAACAACTCCGGTCTGGATAGCGGAATAAAGCTCTCCGAAGTCTACAACCGTGGGAGATGCGCCAAGTCCCTCAACCATTCCGTTCATAACGGGGTCATTGGAAACACGGATCTTCATGCCCTTGAAATCTTCTACCTTCTCAACGGGTTCCTTTGTGAAGAAGTGACGGAAGCCCTCCTCGCCGTAGAACAGTCCGCGGATACCGGAACCGTTGTCCGAGGGCTCACGAAGGAACTCTTCTGCCATATCGGAATGTACGAAATTCCAGAAATGGTTTCTGTCTACGAATGTATAGGGTATTGAAAGAAGTGTTGACTTATGTCCGCCGTAGTTCGTAAGAGCGAAAGCGGAGATACGTGAAAGCTGGATGGTTCCTGCGCCGCCGAGCATGGCATCGAGAACGTCATTCTCAGAACCTAAAACTCCGGATGCCTGAAGGTCTATTGTAATGGATCCGCCGGAAAGTCTCTCAACCTCTTCCTTAAACTTGGAGTCCATCTGTCCTACGATGGTATCTAAGGGGTTAACCTCTGCCATTACAAGCGTAACTGCGGGGTCGCCTGCTGCTGCGCTGTCTGCTGCAGGAGCTGCTTCCTCTGCTGTGGGTGCTGCTTCTTCTGCTGCAGGTGCCTCTGCCTCAGCTGCCGCCGTATCAGCGGGTGCTGCTGCGCTGTCTGCTGCGGGTGCCGCAGCCTGTCCGCCGCTAAGTCCGCAGGCTGTCATCGACATAACCATTGTTCCGGCTAAAACCAGTGATAACAATTTCTTTTTCAACATATTTTTTCCTCCCTACAAGTTTTCTATTGGAGAGCCTGTCTCCAACATGTTAGTTGACTTACTGGCATGTTAGCATGCAATTATTATTATGGCAATATATCATTATAAACTAATTTTTTATTCTTATTTTGTAGATAATGCACAAAAAGAGCTGCAAAATATAAATCCTGCAGCTCTTGCTATACATATATTGTATTTTATTGTCTGACCTGTACTATTTCTAGGTTTCCGCGGAAGATCAATTTGACAAATTCAAGGTCAATTTTTTACTCTTCATCGTCCTCACTGTTGTCCTCGTCATTCTCGTCTTCCTCACTGTCGCTGTCATCATCTTCATTGCTGCTGTCATCGCTGCTGTCGTCGCTGCTCGAAGAATCCTCGACAGTCTCTTCCTCTTCTTCCTCCTCTTCAGGCGGTTTTGCGGTTTCGAGGGTCTCCTCCGCCGTGCCGTAGCCAGTGTATTTCCCTGTCCAGTACAGGTAGAATACGTGATGTCCTATGACGGTACCCTTGATTCCGGGAACCACCGTTCTGAAGAACAGACACTCGCCTATATTGTTGACTCCGCTCATAGCCTCGTCTGCCGCTCTTAAGCATTCCTCATTGGCCCCGAGTGAAAGCCTTATGGCAAGACGCCCGCTGCTTACCGGCTCGAACTGCCCCGGCTGGTAGATGACTCCGACTATGGTATTCGGGAAGGCCCCGCTCATTACTCTGTTCATGACCACGGCCCCTACTGCAATCTTGCCCGCATAGGGCTCCCCTCCGGCCTCACACTGTATCAAGGCTCCCAGCAGCTCCCTGTCTCCCCCGGAGAAGGTCACCTCTGAAAGGCTTCTCTTTGCCATCTGCTGTGACTGCCTCGCCAGCTCCTCTTCCTTTTGCAGCTGGGTTCTCAATGCTGCGATGGTGGAATTCTGTTCGATTATCCTCTGCTCGATGGCGAGGGCCTCTCTTTCGGCGTCGTCTATGGCTCCTGCATAGGCTGTTATCGAGCTTCGGGTGTCGTCAATGGCTCCCTTTATCTCATTTTGCTTATCCGCAGTCTGCTGCTGTATCTCCGCCAGCTCCTCCAGCTCCCTCTGAAGCTCCTCGTTTTTCTGCTCTATCTCGGCCTCGAGATTTTTATATCTCTCCAGCATGAGCTGGTCGTAATCGTGTACCTTCTCAACGTACTCCGTCCTGTTCAAAAAGGCCGAAAAGCTTCCCGAACGGGCAAGGATATCGAAAACGCTTTCATTTCCTCGCTCGTACATGGTCTTGATCCTGGCCTTCAGGGCCGCGTAATGAGACTTGCATTTTTCCTTTGCCTCATTCAGCTCCTCTTCGGTACGCGCCTTTTTTTCCTCCAGAGTCCTCTCTTCCTCTTCCAGCTTTGATATGGAATCCGAGATCTCCGTCATTTTCGAATTCAGGTCGTCCAGGTTATCCTCGAGATAGTCCTTGGAATTTTCCAGACTGTCTATCTGCCCCTGGGTGGCGTTAAGCTGGGTTTCGGTCTGTTTCTTCTCTTCTTCGGCTTTTTGAAGCTTTTCACTGGTAGTATCGGCAAAGATACTGCCCGCACTGGAAAAAACAAAGACTCCGCAAAGACTCAGGGATACTATGAAATTAATAAGCTTAACCGTAAATCTTTTCACAATACTCCTCTGCGCGGCTGCAGGTCAGCAGCCGGGCGGATCCGGTCTAAACCTGGTTATGCGTCTTCCTCACATAACTTATCTATAAGTCCTATGCGGCGCTTATGCCTTTCACCCTCAGAAAACTCGGTGTTTAAGAAGACGTCCAGGATCTTTATCGCAAGACCCTCGCCTACGATATTGGCTCCGAGAGCCAGTACGTTTGCGTTATTATGCGCCCTTGTCATCTCCGCCATGTAGGGGTCCGTGCAGACAGCCGCCCTGACTCCCTTTATCCTGTTAGCGGCTATTGATATGCCAATTCCCGTGGTACAGATAACTATTCCCCTGTCACATTCCCCGTTGACCACGGCCTTTCCTACCTTCCGGCCATACATGGGATAGTCACAGGACTCTGTCGAGTTTGTTCCGAAGTCCTGAACCTCGTAGCCGTTCTCCTTTAAATATGCGACTATCTTTTCCTTCAACTCATATCCGCCGTGGTCACAGCCTATTGCAATCTTCATCTTCTTTTCCGCCTTTCTTAATTGTTTTATATGACCTTAAACCTCTATAAATTTATGTCCCGCTGCCCTTACGATACGGTTCATCAGCGCCATTCCCAGGCCCTCGCCGTCAAAAGCGCGTATGTACATGTATTCGATTTTTTTCTCATCCATCTCTCTTAAGCACCTGAAAAGGTTATGCGCGGCATCCTCGTAGGTATTTCCCAAAGAACTTACCACATCAGCGGTATATTTTTCAACCTCTGTATTCAAACATATGACAGCCGCAGTCTCTCCCCTCTCCTTATGTATCCTGCATTCGCTGTTTATCCTGTCTGTGCAGGCCTGCTCTCCACCTTTTACGATATAGAGCTCTCCCCTGGGCGCATAGTGCTTATACTTCATACCGGGAGCCTTCGGTCTTATATCTCCTCCAAGCTCCGCGCCGTTTACATTCGGATCTATCAGGACCGTTCCCAGGACCTCCTCCAGCTGAGAATGGGAAATATAGCCCGGCCTCAGAAGCACCGGAACGTCCCCCGTCATATCCACTATCGTGGATTCAAGGCCTATCCCCACATCTCCCCCGTCTATTATCAGAGGTATCTTTCCGCACAGATCCTCATAGACATGGGCCGCCGTGGTACAGCTCGGCCTTCCGGAGGAATTTGCGCTGGGAGCCGCAATATAACCCCCTGCCGCCTTTATAAAGCTAAGGGCTGTTTTATTTACTGGCATCCGCACGGCGACAGTATCCAGGCCCCCCGTCGTCTCCTTCGGAACCCTGTCGCTCTTTTTAAAGATCATCGTCAGCGGTCCCGGCCAGTATTTCTCCGCCAAAAGACGCGCCTTTTCCGGAATCTCCCTTACTATCGGGCCAAGAGCGTCAAATTCCGCAATGTGCACTATTAAAGGGTTGTCCGAGGGCCGGCCCTTGGCGGCGTATATCCTCTTAGACGACTCCGGGTCCAGGGCATTTCCTGCCAGACCATAGACCGTCTCGGTGGGAATAGCTACCAGTCCGCCTTTTTTGATGATCTCTCCGGCCCTTTGCATCAAGGCATCATCCCTGCTGTCTCCAAAAGCCCTCTCAACTTCCGTAATAAAATCACTGTCCATTGTCCAAGAACCCTTAGCTTCCCGCAAGATACCGGCCCACGACGTCCCAGGTGGAGGAAGTCTCCAGACCCAGTTTCCAAAAGCCCACTCCCGCCAGTCCGCTGCCTGCCGACACATTGAGCTTTAACTCCACCGAACTGTCGTCCTCAAGCCAGGCATAGTATTTCGAGCCGCCGCTTTCAAACTCAGCGTAGTTGCAGCCGTATCCGTCATTCCATGCCAGGGTCCCGCCGTGACTGGTAATAAAGCTCCTCGCCTCGTTCATTCCCTCCGTGAAACCCGTGACATTTCCGCCTTTTTCTTCCCATATCCGGCTATAGAAGGGTATTCCGTTTATGACCCTGGAGGCAGGAACATCCTCCAAGGTCTTGTTTATTCCGTTGGTCACAAACTCAATGGAGGCATTGGGACCGACCTCCGAGGTGTATTCGTCATAACCCATTATCAGGACATAGTCCGCAAATTCGCCCTGAACGTCCCTTCTGTAATGCTCCGAATAGGCCTGCGGAACGTAATTATCTACTGAAAGCGCAAGGTTTTCGCGGTGTGTGAGCAGGGAAAGCTCTCTTATAAACTGGGCAAAATCATCTCCGGTCTCGCCGGAAAGCTGCTCAAAATCTATATTTATACCGTCCAGCCCCACTTCCTTGGCTGCAAGGACAATGTCATTCTCAAGACTTTTTCTGAAGGACGTATGGGAGAGAACATTATCAGTGCCCTCCACTATGGAAAAATCAGGGTTGTTGAAATTGTCGACCACTCCCCATACCCTTACGCCGGCCGCATGCGCCTCATTCACATACTCGGCACTGGCGATGGAATTGATACCGGTTCCGTTGAGACTGTACCAGGTCGGCGCTATGATATTTATTCCCGGTGAAGCGGCAAGGACCCCGCTTATTGAGCTGTTGGCCTGGGTGCTCATGACCTGATGAAAGCCCAGGGAAATGGTTCCGTCGTAGTGAATATAGGGGAAATCCCCCGTATCCTCAGCCTTTTTATTCTCTATCGCTTCCGGCGCCTCCGCAGTTTCAACTCCTGCAGCGATATCAAAATTGCCTGAGACCTCTTCGCCCTCATCAGCCTTACCGACCGCCTTTTCGTCCAACGCCTCGGCTTTTACATAGCCCGCAAAGCCTTCGCTTTCCACCTTATGCCAGTCCTTGCCTGCGCTCAAAAGCCTTACCTTATCCCCCTCCTCGAGGTTGGAGATCACATCGGCGTTGTTTTCCGCCTCCAGCTTGAACTTGGTCTTCTTTATGATTTCCAGCTCCTTCGGCTCCGAAGTATATATCCATATCCTGTCGGGGCTGTCATAGCTGTTCATCGTAGCGGAAATAACTCCGGTAAGTATATCCAGCCTTATATATACCTCCTCGCCGTCATATTCAATACCGTCCCCCGGCGTCCACTCCGTGGTCTTTTCGTGGTCTGTATATAAAAGGAGCTGCTCGTTGGAGTCATAATAGAAGGTGTCATCGTATTCCCGGGCAAACTCCAGCGGTATACAGACTTCTCCTTCGATCTTCTTAGCCCTGGTTTCAAGAAATTCTCCATCGACAAAGAGGCCCACCTCATCTTCAGAAATGTCAAATTTCTCTGTCATATCCGCCTCGGAGGAAAAATCAAAAACTCCGCTTCTTACGGCGTAAAAGCCCAGGGCAAATAACAAAAGGAGTACAAAGAGTATCACAAGGAAAAGGAGAAAAGCCTTTCTTCCCTCTCCCCTCCTCTTTTTTCTCTTTTGTCTCTCCTCGCTGTCGTTTCTTTCGGATCTTCGCTTATTCCCGCTTCTTCGTCTTTTTAATTCGGATATGTCGCTTTCTGGTTCGTCAAATTCATCATCAAAACCGAAATCTCCGCCAAAACCCTTCAAATTATTTCCTCCTCTAATTAAAGGAATCTGTCCCCCGGTAATATCTGACCTACGGCTCTCGGGGACTGCCCCGCTTCAGTCTCAAAAATATCCTTCGACATTTTACCACAAAAGTAATGCACCGACCACTTGACTTTGGGGCGCCCGATTAAAGGCTTCGGCCGGTGCATATACCTTCGTGATGTTATCCTATTCCTCACAGACCTTGTCGTACCTGATCTGAAACAGCTCACCATATTCGTCGTCCACATAGTCAGGCATATAGGTATCTCTGTTTTCCCTGACCGACACTGCGTTGACGATCTCGTCCGGCGTTGCAGGCTCTTTGTTCAGATAGAGCTCTACTCCGTCCTGAGCATATTTCGTCAGCTTCAACAAAAGACTGAGGTCTTCGAAACTGTAAATATCTCCTCCTCCTTTCCAGGCTCTTAGGGCCATGGCTGCTTATAGAGATGAACAAACGAAAGCAGACCCTGTGCCTTAAACCTAAATATTGAGGAATACGTGTCGTATAATTGAATTTCAATCTTGGGAAAAGAAATTAAAGGCGTGAAAAGGTCCCACGAGGTTATATAATGCCTTGTTTTATTTGAATAAGTCTGGGAAATATCCTGAATAAAAATTAGGATAATGAATTGCCTTAGAATACTCCACGTATTCCCTTGAGGGTGATTATATATTTGAGAGATTTTAAATGCAATAGTTTTATTAAAAAAATATTATTTTTTTATATATAAATGCTTATAAGTCTTGACTTAGAGCGGTTCTTGGAATAAATTTACGTTATTGACTTGAGGATTCGCTGAAAAATGCGAAGCCCGGCGTTGCCCGATGATTATTTTATCTCGTATAATTATAATAAAGAATAAATATTCGGAGAAATCAGATGAAGATAGAAAGAGTTAATGACCATCAGATCCGCTGCACACTTACAAAAGCGGATCTGGATATAAGAAATTTAAAGCTCAGTGAGCTTGCATACGGAACAGACAAGGCCAAGAGCCTCTTCAGGGACATGCTCCACGAAGCTTCGAGACTCTACGGCTTTGAAGCCGAGGACATTCCCTTAATGATTGAGGCGATTCCCCTTCCCGGAGGTACGGTAGTCCTCATTATTTCAAAGGTCGAGGATCCCGAGGAGCTCGATACGAGATTTTCCAAATTTGCTCCCGACCTGCGTGCCGGAGAGATCTCCGAGCCCGAGAATGTGGCCCTTTCCGGTGCGGACGATTCGACCCGGATCAGTACGAGACTTTATAAATTCAGCGACCTCGACGACGCGATCAGAGCTTCTCACCAGATTCTTTACAGGACCAGCGTAGACAGCTCCCTCTACAAAAACGACGGGGCCTTTTATCTTATGATAAAGGATAACGGCGACACGGTGAATTATAACAAGGTTGCCAACATGCTTACCGAATATGCCGAGTCCGAGCAGTCAAATCCCTCGGGGATCCTGATATTCAAGAAAAAAGCCGAGACCCTTATCGAGGATAACGCACTGGACAATCTCTCAAAAATCTGAATTTTATTAATCGAGTAGGGGATGCTTTTAACAAAACGAAACCGGCCCTCCTGTATATCAGGAAGGCCGGAATTTTTTTACTTTTTATTCGGGATAAGCTCCTGCTTGTTTCCCATATAGGGCTGCAGCACCTTCGGAATTGCGACGCTGCCGTCCTCCCTCAGGTTATTTTCAAGGAAGGCTATAAGCATTCTGGGAGGTGCGACCACCGTATTGTTTAAGGTATGTGCAAGATAATTTCCCTTTTCTCCCTTTATCCTTATGCGAAGTCTTCTCGCCTGCGCATCTCCGAGATTGGAACAGCTTCCCACCTCGAAATACTTCTTCTGACGGGGGCTCCAGGCCTCTACGTCACAGGACTTGACCTTAAGGTCTGCCAGATCTCCCGAGCAGCATTCCAGTGTACGGACCGGGATATCCAGCGAGCGGAAGAGGTCCACTGTATTCTTCCAGAGCTTGTCATACCAGAACATCGAATCCTCCGGCTTGCAGACAACTATCATTTCCTGCTTTTCAAACTGATGAATCCTGTATACTCCCCTTTCCTCTATGCCGTGGGCGCCCTTTTCCTTTCTGAAGCAGGGTGAATAGCTCGTAAGTGTCTGGGGAAGAGTATCCTCAGGGATTATCTGGTCAATAAACCGTCCTATCATGGAATGCTCAGAAGTACCTATAAGATACAGATCCTCTCCCTCTATCTTATACATCATCGCATCCATCTCCGGGAAGCTCATTACTCCCTCAACGACGTTACCATGAATCATAAAGGGCGGGATAACGTAGGTAAAGCCTCTGTCTATCATAAAATCACGGGCATAGGATATAACTGCCGAATGAAGCCTCGCTATATCTCCTATCAGGTAGTAAAAGCCGTTTCCTGCGACTCTCCCCGCAGCCTCCATATCTATACCGCCGAAGCTGGCCATTATATCCGTGTGATAGGGAATCTCAAAATCCGGAACAAGCGGCTCTCCAAATTTCTCTATCTCCTGATTTTCGCTGTCATCCTTTCCAATAGGCACCGAAGCGTCTATCATCTGGGGGATAGTGTACATGATCTTCTGAATCTTCTCGGAAAGCTCTGCATATTCCTTATCCAGCTCGGCGACCCTTTCGGAATTCTTGGAGACCTTTGCCTTGGCCTCTTCCGCCTCTTCCTTCTTCCCCTGCGACATCAGCGCACCGATCTCTTTGGAGATCTTGTTTCTTTCAGCCTTGAGATTGTCGACCTCCTGCTGAGCAGCCCTCCGTTTTGCATCCATTGCAATGACCTCGTCCACAAGGGGCAGCTTGGAATCCTGAAATTTCTTTTTGATATTCTCTTTTACAAGCTCCGGGTTTTCCCTGACAAACTTTATATCTAACATGATATCTCTCCTTACCTCACGTAATATTTTTAAAGTTTACCAATTTTACGAGTTTACATTCTATATCAATACAAATTACTTTGCAAGCATGGCCTGAATTGCTATAATAAATTTGTTGCAAAACTGCTGATATTCTTTCTTTCGGCGTATTTGTGATAGACTACAACAAAATAAAGAAGGGAAAGCGGACTTAATTGAGAGAGATCAATGTTTCAGAAATAACCAATAAGATCAAAAATATGTGCATCAGCGTCAATCTCGATCTTTCCGACGATATGAAATCAGCGCTTAAACAGGCTGAGCAGGAAGAAAGCTCTACGCTTGGAAAGCATATACTCAGGCAGCTCGATAAAAATCTTGAGATCGCCTCTTCCGAAAGCATCCCCATATGCCAGGATACCGGAATGGCCGTAATTTTCCTGGAGATAGGCCAGGATGTACATTTGACCGGCGGCTCTCTTGAAGCTGCGGTAAATGAAGGCGTAAGACAGGGCTATGTGGAAGGGTATCTGAGAAAATCTGTGGTAGATGACCCGCTGATACGGAAAAATACCGGTGATAACACCCCTGCTGTGATTCATGAAAAAATAGTTGACGGAGACAAGGTTAAGATTACCTTAGCTCCCAAGGGCTTTGGAAGTGAAAATATGAGCAGGATCTTCATGCTGAAGCCCGCAGAGGGAATCGAAGGAGTAAAAAATGCCGTACTTACGGCCGTTAAGGATGCCGGCCCCAATGCCTGTCCGCCAATGGTAGTCGGAGTTGGCATCGGAGGTGACTTTGAAAAATCTGCGATAATGGCTAAACAGGCATTGACCCGCAGAGTGGACAAGCACTCCGATATACAATATGTAGCGGAGCTTGAAAAGGAGCTTAAGGATAAAATAAACTCTACTGGTATAGGTCCCGGCGGGCTTGGCGGAGATGTGACCTGTCTGGCGGTAAATATCAATACCTATCCGACTCATATTGCCGGACTGCCGGTCGCAGTAAACATCTGCTGCCATGTAAACCGCCATATTTCATGTATTGTTTAAAATTATCTTAAGGTCAAGAGCACTTCGTGCTCTTATCTGATAAAAGCTATGATTTATTCAAGCAAGCTTGAAAATCATAGCTTTCATCAGAAAGGTGCTAAAGCACCTTTGACCTTATTACCTATATTTTGAGTCTACTTATTAACACTTTATCAACATATTGTGGATAAAACGGAAGGACATATGGAAATAAAATTAACCTCACCTATAGAAAAATCAAGGCTTTCAGAGCTGAAAGCGGGAGATATGGTAAGTATCTCAGGTACAATATATACCGCCAGGGATGCGGCACATAAACGCATGGAGGAGGCCCTCTCCTCCGGCAGGGAATTACCTTTCGACATCAAAGGAAACATCATTTACTATATGGGGCCCTCTCCCGCAAGGGAAGGACAGGTCATAGGCTCTGCTGGTCCAACTACTGCCAGCAGAATGGACAAATATACTCCAAGACTCCTGGACCTGGGTCTGGGGGCAATGATAGGCAAGGGAAAGAGAAGTCCCGAGGTTCATGAGGCCATAATCAGAAACGGAGCTGTATATTTTGCAGCTATCGGAGGCGCAGGAGCCCTCCTTTCAAAGTGCATCAAGGCCTGTGAGGTAATAGCCTATGAGGATCTCGGCACCGAAGCCATAAGAAAACTTACGATCGAAGACTTCCCCTGCATAGTGGTCATAGACTCTACCGGAGAAGATTTGTACCTAAAATGATTTGCACCTAAAATTATTTCTACTTGCAATGATTTCAAACTATGGGTAAAATGGCAGGGTACAGATGAATTTTTGATTGGAGGTAAAAACATATGGCTATAGATAAGAATACCGCTATTGGCGAGCTCTTACAGGTAAAACCCCAGGCCGCTCCTCTCCTTATGGAAATCGGGATGCATTGTCTGGGCTGTCCCGCTTCTCAGGGAGAGACCATCGAGGAGGCTGCAATGGTCCACGGACTTGATGCAGATGATCTGGTTGCAGAAATCAACGCAATAAAGTAAAATAGAAGTACAATCGAGTAGGGAAGATGAAATCGCACCCTACTCGCCCGCAAGGCGGCGTTTGGCCGCAAGGCCAATAATTTCCTATCGCCGCCCTTGCGATAATAGAAACAGGACAGGAAAATCTATCCTGTCCTGTATAAATATCATTTGGGGCTATAGTTCAGTTGGGAGAACGCTTGCATGGCATGCAAGAGGTCGTCAGTTCGAGTCTGATTAGCTCCATTTTTTTATTCTCCATTTTCCCCGTCTGATCCTGTTTCACTCTCAGTCTGAAGCTCCTCAGCTGTCTCGTCCTTTACTTCTACCGTTACATTGTCAATGGACGCATCTATTTCCTGATCGTCTATTTCCTGCTCCCCGTCTGAAATCTTTTCACGAACTTTAGCCATTTTGACGATCTTTACCCCCTCTTCCAGGTTCATAAGCTTAACGCCCATGGTTATCCTTCCAAGACGGGATACATCATCTGCCCGGAGCTGAATGATTATGCCGGTATTCGTTATAAGCATTATCTCATGGTCTTCATTGACTGCCTTGACCCCTATGACATAGCCTGTCCTCTCCGTGATCTTATAACATTTTACTCCCTTACCTCCACGGTACTGTATGGAAAATTCCTCTATTGAGGTCCTCTTTCCCATTCCGTTTTCGGAAGCTATGAGAAGTGATTCTCCCTGGGATTTGAACTGCATTCCCACGATCTCGTCGCCGTCATTTAAGTTCATGCCGATAACACCCATAGAGACCCTGCCCGTGGAGCGGACATCGGATTCCTTAAACCTTATACACATACCGAATTTGGTCACAAGGAAGATCTCCTCATCAATCGCAGTCTGCTTGACCTCTATAAGCTCATCATCGTCTCTCAAATTTATGGCTATAAGCCCGTTCTTACGAACGTTGGCGAATTCCATTATCTCCGTCTTTTTGACGATACCCCTCTTTGTGACCATAAAAAGGGACTTTCCCTCGTTATAGTCCTTTATAGGTATCGTTGCGGTTATTTTCTCTCCGGGTGTCAGGTCCAGGAGATTCACTATGGCAACACCTCTGGCTGTCCGGGATGCTTCCGGTATCTCATAGGCCTTAAGACGATACACCCTGCCCTTGCTTGTAAAAAACATGACGTAATTGTGGGTAGTCGTCATCAAAAGGTCTTCTATATAGTCGTCCTCTATCGTCGTAATACCCTTTATTCCCTTGCCTCCACGGTGCTGGGCCTTGAAATTGTCCACCGTCATCCTCTTTATATAGCCTAAAGAGGTCATGGCAAGTACCGTATTGTCCTTGGGAACCATATCCTCCATGGATATTTCTGTAGCATCGAAGCCTATCTGAGTCCTTCTGTCGTCTCCGAATTTATCGGAAATAAGAGTAATTTCAGTCTTTATGACTCCCAGCAGCTTCTTTCTGTCGGCAAGGATCTCCTTAAATTCCTTTATCTTTGCCTCCAGCTCTCTGTATTCATTTTCTATCTTCTCACGCTCCAGGGCGGCGAGCGCGCGCAGTCTCATATCCACTATGGCCTGAGCCTGTATATCGTCTATCTTTAAGAAATCAATAAGCCCTTCCTTGGCCTCGGCCACAGTCTGGCTTGCCCTTATTATCCTGATCACCTCGTCAATAACATCCAGAGCCTTTAAAAGACCCTCTAAAATATGGGCTCTTTCCTCCGCCTTATTGAGGTCGTATTTGATTCTCCTGGTTACAACGTCTTCCTGATGCTTGATGTAGCATTTAAGCATCTCGAGTATATTTAAGATATGCGGCTCGTTGTTTACCAGGGCGAGCATTATAACTCCGAAGGTATCCTGAAGCTGGGTATGCTTAAAGAGCTGGTTTAAAATGATATTTGCGTTGACATCTCTCCTGAGCTCGATGACAACTCTCATTCCCTCCCGGCTGGATTCATCTCTTAAATCTGTAATTCCGTCTATCTTTTTATCCTTTACAAGGTCTGCGATATTCTTGATAAGATTTGCCTTATTTACAAGATAGGGAAGCTCTGTAACGATGATTCTGCTCTTTCCGTTTGGAAGCGCTTCAATATCCGTTATGGCCCTTACCCTTATCTTTCCCCTTCCGGTACGATAAGCT
>JAFTEI010000301.1 GCA_017453965.1 Lachnospiraceae bacterium | reverse complement strand
CAAGATCCGCAAGATGGCCATCATCTACGACGGACAGATCCGTATGGCTTACCTGGCTATATGCGCGGGCTTCTCAGTAAACGGAGTTGCCCAGCTCCATACCGAGATCCTTAAAAAGCAGGAGCTCAAGGACTTCTTTGAGATGATGCCCGAAAAGTTCAACAACAAGACCAACGGTATCACGCAGAGGAGATTCCTGCTGCACGCCAATCCCCTCCTTGTGGACTGGGTAACGGGCCATGTAGGTCCCGACTGGATAACCGATCTTTCCAGGATAAAGGGCATAGAGGTTTATGCCGATGACAAGAAGGCCCAGAGCGAATTTATGAATATCAAGTACCGCAACAAGGAGCGCCTTGCAAAATATATCTTAAAGCACAACGGTATAGAGGTTAATCCCCGTTCGATCTTTGATGTGCAGGTAAAGCGTCTCCATGAGTACAAGAGACAGCTTTTAAATATCCTTCACGTTATGTACTTATATAATAAGATAAAAGAGCATCCCGATATGGAGTTTACTCCCCGTACCTTTATCTTCGGAGCAAAGGCGGCAGCGGGATACAGGACGGCGAAGCTTACTATCAAACTCATTAACTCCGTTGCCAAGGTCATCAACAACGACAGCTCCATCGACAATAAGATCAAGGTGGTATTTATCGAGGATTACAGAGTCTCCAATGCTGAGATAATCTTCGCGGCTGCCGATGTTTCCGAGCAGATCTCGACGGCTTCCAAGGAGGCCTCCGGTACAGGAAACATGAAGTTCATGCTGAACGGGGCCCTGACCATAGGAACTATGGACGGTGCAAACGTTGAGATGGCCCAGGAGGTCGGCGAGGACAATATGTTTATCTTCGGGCTTTCGGCGGACGAGGTTATAAACTACGAGAATAACGGCGGCTATTCGCCTATGGATATCTTCAACAGCGACCAGGATGTCCGCAATGTCCTGATGCAGCTTATAAACGGCTTCTATTCCAAGGAAGATCCGGAGATGTTCAGGGATCTCTATAACTCCCTGCTCAATACCCAGAGCACCTCAAAGGCCGACACCTATTTCATCTTAAAGGATTTCAGGTCCTATGCGCAGGCGCAGGAGAAGGTGGAGCAGGCTTATAAGGACGAGGCCGGATGGGCGAGGAAGGCCATCTTAAATGTGGCTGCCTCCGGAAAGTTCTCATCCGACAGGACCATACAGGAATATGTAGATGATATTTGGCATCTGGACAAAGTAAAGCTTAAGAAAAAGAACACTTTCAGGAGGAGAAGCGATGACTGACGCGATCGCTGTCAGAGGTACGGGGGCCTATTTAAAAGCAGGAAGAGAGTGGCTCGACCACTCTGAGGTATCTGCAGAGGAGGCAAAGCGCGGCACAATAGCTTATGGAATACTGAAGTCCCATAATACTGCGGATTCCATGGCTAAGCTGAGGATCAAATTCGACTGAATAACCTCCCACGATATTACCTATGTCGTGATAATCCAGACAGCCAGGGCTTCGGGACTGGAAAAGTTTCCCCTGCCCTATGTACTGACGAACTGCCACAATTCACTGTGTGCGGTCGGAGGGACTATAAATGAAGACGACCATGTATTTGGCTTAAGCGCCGCGAAAAAGTACGGCGGAACCTATGTTCCGCCCAACCTCGCGGTCATCCATCAGTACGCGAGGGAGATGCTTGCCGGCGGCGGAAAGATGATACTCGGATCGGATTCACATACGAGGTACGGCGCCTTGGGTACGATGGCCATGGGTGAGGGCGGCCCGGAGCTTGTAAAGCAGCTTTTGAGCCAGACCTACGATATAGATATGCCCGAGGTGGTGGCGATATATCTTCACGGAGAGCCGGTTCACGGAGTAGGCCCTCAGGACGTTGCCATAGCCCTCATTGGCGCACTTTTCAAAAACGGAACGGTCAAGAACAGGGTCATGGAATTTGTGGGCCCCGGAATAGAGAAGCTCTCCGCTGATTTCAGGATAGGGATCGACGTTATGACCACTGAAACGACCTGTCTTTCATCGATCTGGGAGACCGATGACGAGATAAGGAAGTGGTACGATATCCATGGAAGAGAGGCCGATTATAAGGAGCTCAAGAGCGGGGATATCGCATATTATGACAATGTGGTGGACGTGGATCTCTCAAAGATACGGCCGATGATAGCCCTGCCCTACCACCCCTCAAATGCTTATACCATAGAGGAGGTCAACGACAATCTCAAGGATATAATGCACGAGATTGAGAAAAATGCGAGGGTGGCCTTCGGAGACAGGGTAAGTCTCGATCTGGAGTCCAAGATCAAAAACGGCAGATTGATGACAGATCAGGGTGTGATCGCAGGCTGTGCAGGAGGCGGCTTTGAGAATATCACTGCCGCGGCGGATATCCTTGAAGGAGGAAGTACCGGAAGCGGAGAATTCGCCTTAAGTGTATATCCTGCGTCCATGCCTGTATATATGGAGCTGATAAGAAACGGCGCTGCCGAAAAGCTGGTCGGGGCAGGAGCGGTGTTAAAGCCGGCGTTCTGCGGACCCTGCTTCGGAGCGGGTGATACCCCTGCGAATAACGCCTTTTCTATAAGGCATTCGACGAGGAACTTCCCCAACAGGGAGGGCTCCAAGGTTCAGGAGGGACAGGTGTCCTCTGTTGCCCTGATGGATGCGCGGTCAATAGCGGCGTCCGCGTTAAACAAGGGAATACTGACTCCCGCGACGGATATCGACATCAAGCTCGGAAAATATAAATATTTCTTCGATAAGACGATCTATGAAAAGAGAGTCTACGATTCCAAGGGCGAAGCCCATCCCGAAGAGGAGCTCAA
The DNA here is from genome assembly GCA_017453965.1 of Lachnospiraceae bacterium. Classification (GTDB taxonomy): domain Bacteria; phylum Bacillota; class Clostridia; order Lachnospirales; family Lachnospiraceae; genus NK4A144. Next base: position 30,770 of record JAFTEI010000301.1, on the reverse strand, counting down.
GATGGGCCCGAATATCAAGGATTGGCCGAAAATGTGCGAGCTTACGGACAACCTTATATTGAAGGTCGTCTCCGAGATACACGATACTGTAACGACCACCGACGAGCTCATCCCTTCGGGAGAGACCTCTTCCTATCGTTCGAATCCCTTAAGGCTCGCTGAATTTGCACTTTCGCGCCGGGATCCGGATTATGTGGGAAGGGCAAAAATGGTTCAAAGCTTTGAGTTTGCCAGAGAAGAGGGTGAGGAGGTCTTTGAAGGACTTCTGAATATAAACGATGAGCTCAAGAGCGTAGTTACGGCCATAAAGGCCAAGTTCAGCGATATGAGCCCTCTGAATACAGGGATAGGCTCCACTATCTTTGCGGTAAAGCCGGGAGACGGTTCTGCCAGGGAGCAGGCCGCTTCCTGCCAGAAGGTACTCGGAGGCTGGGCCAATATAGCGAATGAATACGCTACAAAGCGCTACAGAAGCAACCTTATAAACTGGGGAATGCTGCCCCTGCTTATTTCGGGAGACCTTCCGTTTGAGAATTCAGATTACATATATCTGCCGGGAATAAGACAGGCTGTTGAAAATAAGAAGGAGAAGATCGAGGCCTACGTCATTAAGAACGGTTCATTGGAAAGGTTCGAAATGACTCTGGGAAACCTTACCGACGACGAGAGAAAGATCATCCTTGACGGCTGTCTTATCAATTTCAATAGGATCAAGTGAGATGGACGATATATATGAAATAGAGGAGACCGAGGAGGCCGCTAAAGAAAGCAGCGTAGTCTCCATTGTGGACGCGATAGGGATAAATGAGGGCGTAGACAGCTGGCAAACAGTCACGCTTCTCTATAATTCCGCGCTCAAAGAGATAGGGACAAAGCTGGGAATATTGAACGACGAATTTCAGCACGTTCACAGGTATAACCCCATCGAGCATATCAAGTCCAGGATCAAAACGGCCGAGAGCATCGTCAAAAAGCTCAAAAAAAGAGGCTATGAGTCTACCATTGAAAATATGGTAAAGTATGTCAACGATATAGCGGGGATAAGGGTGATCTGTTCCTTTACGTCCGATATCTACAGAATAGCCGAAATGATCGCGGGGCAAAACGATATCAGGGTGCTCTCGATAAAGGACTATATCAAAAATCCCAAGGAGAGCGGCTACAAGAGCTATCACATGATAGTGACAGTGCCGATATATCTGTCGGACGGTGCGGTGGATACGAAGGTGGAAATACAGATCCGCACCGTAGCGATGGACTTTTGGGCGAGTCTCGAGCACAAGATTAATTACAAATTCGAGGGAGAGGCTCCGGAGCATATCAAGAGAGAGCTCTATGAGTGCGCGGAGATGGTGTCCGATCTGGATGCCCGTATGATGTCGCTTAACGAGGAGATAAAGGAATATGCAGAAAAAGGCGCTTCGGATTAAACCGAGGCGCCGAGTCTTGCATAAGCCATATAAAAGAGGAGTGGCAGCAGATAAAGGAAAATCCCTTATCCGCTGCCTATTATGAAAAAATTATCATTGCGATGAGAACCTTATTTATTAACTATACATATCTTACCAATAGTTTATGAACATATTATGAACAAAATGTTAATATATGGTAAAAAGTAACAAAAATATAAAAAACAAGAGAAATGTTTAGTACAATATATACATAAGATTTTCAAAGGAGGTTTGTATCATGGACGATTTTATGGAAAAATTGCTCAAAGAGGTATCGCAGGATACAAACAATATGGGAAATATGGTAAACGGCCAGAACGGATACATGCCCAACCAGCCAGGGGGCTATCAGGCCGGCAATATGATGAATAACGATCAGCAGCCCGTCAAGCCGCCGGTGAATAATTTCAGGCAGCCGGGCGGCAATATGTCAGTGACGCCGCTGCAGTCGACCCAGCCACTTCCGAATATGCAGCAGTATGGCATGCCCCAGCAGAATGGTATACCCCAACAGAATATGCCGGGAGGTCCTCAACCCATACACGTTCAGCCAATGCCGCAGATGCAGCAGCAGACTCTACCGCAGATGCAGCCCCAGATGCCCCAGCAGAATATGGGGCGTGGGATGAATCCGGGCTCCGCTACGGCAGGCTACACGCAGAGGCAGAGCTCCGGAGCGGTGGCCTTTGAAGATGTGAGCTATTTTCCCGATGCCGATCAGCGCTCATACAACCGCCCTCTGCCCGGGGCCGAAGAGCTTGCCATGGAGGCCAGAAAGACTGAGGCCTATGAGGAGAGATTCCGCAACAGCAACACCTATGCGGGAGCGCAGGCGGGAGGCGGTCAGGAGCTGCCCTTCGACAAGGAGAAATTTACGGAGGATATCCACAGTATAGTCCATACAGAGGTGGTAAAGTGCTATAAAAATACCGAGGCCGCCGTCAACGAGTCCGCGGAGAAGGTGATGAGCTCTTATGGGAAGATAACCTCGCCAAAGCCGCTTTTCAGAGTGATGATCGTATTGCTCGTATTGGATCTAATTTTGGATATTATTCTGATCCTGCACAATTTCCTCGGGGTCATATAGGCTTAAGTCATGCAAAATAGAATAATAACCATTGATATTTAAGGAAATTTTAGGTATTATTTTGGTGTTGATTTATTTTGGATCGGTGATATAATCTCCAAATATATATAGGATAAGAGATAAATCATACAAGTTATTGGGGTTAGGGAAATCATATATGGCTCAATACGTCATCAGAGGGGGGACGCCTCTGGTCGGAGAGGTTGAAATAGGCGGAGCGAAGAATGCCGCCCTGGGGATACTGGCAGCCTCCATAATGACCGACGAAACTGTAACAATAGATAACGTGCCGGATGTTCGCGATACGTCAGTGCTTCTCGAGGCAATGGAGGGTATCGGTGTACAGATGCACCGTATTGACAGGCATACTGTCAAGATCAACGGTTCAAACGTCCGCAACGTAAATATAGAGTACGAGCTTATAAAGAAAATTCGTGCCTCCTACTATCTCGTAGGGGCGCTTCTGGGAAAATACCGCGAGGCGGAGGTTCCGCTTCCGGGAGGCTGTAATATAGGCAGCCGTCCCATCGATCAGCATATCAAAGGTTTCAGAGCCCTGGGCGCAGAGGTCGAGGTTGAACACGGCGTTATACACGCAAGGGCAAAGAAGCTTGTCGGCGCCCATATTTATATGGACGTGGTTACCGTAGGAGCAACTATAAATATAATGATGGCGGCGGTCATGGCCGAGGGCAAGACCACCATAGAGAACGCGGCCAAGGAGCCCCACGTAGTTGACGTGGCGAACTTCTTAAACAGCATGGGTGCGCAGATCAGGGGAGCCGGAACCGATGTCATAAGGATACGCGGAGTGAGCCGCCTGCACAGTGCGGAATATTCCATTATTCCTGACCAGATAGAGGCAGGGACCTTTATGTTTGCTTCTGCAGCTACCCGCGGGGATGTCATGATAAAGAATGTTATCCCTAAGCACCTGGAGTCCATCACCTCGAAGCTTATAGAGATGAACTGCGAAGTGGACGAATTTGACGACGCAGTCAGGGTCGTTGCCGCCAGAGGACTTCGCGCAACTCAGATAAAGACGCTGCCCTATCCCGGATTTCCTACGGATATGCAGCCCCAGGCAGGAGTTACCCTCGCGCTTTCCGAAGGGACCAGCACGATAACCGAGAGCATATTCGAGAACCGCTTTAAATACGTGGACGAGGTCGTCCGTATGGGAGCCAATATAAAGGTCGAAGGAAACACCGCTATAATAACCGGCGGCGGAAAGTATTCGGGAGCCAATATAACAGCCCCCGACCTTAGAGCGGGTGCAGCCCTCTGTATAGCCGGACTTGCGGCTGAGGGAGTGACCGTAGTGGACGATATCCACTATATCGAGCGAGGTTATGAGGATTTCGACAGCAAGCTTAGAGCTATGGGAGCCCAGATAGAAAAGACCGAGAGCGAAAGAGAAGTAAGAAAGTTCAAATTGAGGTCAAAAATAGTAAGCTGATAGTAGCCTGATTATCAGCTCGGGTTGATGATGAAGCATCCCGGAGCAAACGCTCCGGGATTTTATTTTAATCTTCCCTGCTCGATTTATAAAGTTGGACGTTAACAGTGACATTGAAGCCCGGACATGATTGGAATATAAAGAGACGAAGAGGCGGAACAATGGAATTTATTGCCTTGTCCCTGCCTACGATCATATGGTATATCGCATTCTGCTATATGCCTTTATTTGGCATTGTAATAGCATTCAAGCGCTACAGTCCGGTTCCGGGGAGAAGCTTTATTTACAATCTGTTTGTTGCCAGCCCCTTTACAGGACTGGATAATTTCAGGTTTCTCTTCATAAATCCCCAGATAAAAGCAGTTGTTCGTAATACCCTGGCGTATAATTTTATATTTTTGATCCTTGATACTGTTTTGCCGATAGCGATCGCTGTTATGCTGTCACATATTTATTCAGACAGACTGCGCGGGATAACCAAGTCTGCAGCCATGCTCCCGTATTTTATGTCCTGGGTCGTGGTAAGTATGTTCCTTTTTGCCTTTCTGTCAACAGACAAGGGGTTTCTTAACAGTGTTCTGACAGAGCTCGGTCAGGAACCTGTCAGATGGTACCAGGAACCGGCTGTGTGGCCCTTTATTCTTATACTCACCCATACCTGGAAGGCGTATGGGTATGCTCTCGTCCTGTATATGGCAAATATAACGTCTATTGATCCGGGGCTGTATGAGAGCGCAATGGTTGATGGGGCTACGGCCTGGCAGATGGTTTTAAAGATAACTCTGCCTTTGATCCGTCCGGTTGTCATTGTGATCTTTTTACTTAATCTCGGAGGAATCCTCAATACTGATTTCGGCCTGTTCTATCAGGCGACGAGGAATTCGGGCTCTATTATTTCCGCAACTCAGACAATAGATGTATATACCTATAAGGCCTTGATGGAGCAGGCCAATTACGGATACAGCGCGGCCGCAAGTCTTATCCAGAATGTTATAGGGTGCATCTTTCTTATTGCCGCAAACACGTTGATTAAAAGGATAGATCCGCAGGAGGGCATATTGTGAGAAAGATAAGACCCACTACAAACTTTGCTTTTTCGATGATAGCGGTTTTGCTTTCCGTGTTAACTGTAGTGCCGTTGTTATTTGCGATAATAATATCCTTTTCCTCCGAAGCTTCCATTGCAAAAAAGGGATATAGCTTTATTCCTTCAGAGTGGTCAGTTGCTTCCTACCGGTATCTTATGGCAAGCATGGACTCTGTCGGAAGGGCGTTTGGCGTAAGCGTTGCGGTTACGGTAATTGGAACCATTCTCTCGCTCTGGCTCATCGGAACTATGGCCTTTGTATTATCAAGGAAAGAATTTCCTCTGCGCAGGCTCTACACAGTCCTTATCATGATACCCATGTTTTTTAGCGGGGGTCTGGTGGCATCCTATGTTGTTAACACCCAGCTTTTTGGACTTAAAAACAGTTTTCTTGCACTGATATTGCCTCAGGCGTGTTCAAGCTGGTATATAATTGTCATGCGCACGTATTTTCGTGACAATATACCCAATGAGCTGATCGATGCCGCAAAGATAGACGGGGCAGGGATATTTAGGATTTTTTTTGACATCGTAATACCGCTTGGGCGTCCTATTTTCGCCGCAGTAGGAATATTTGAAGCCTTTGCATACTGGAACAGCTGGTACTATGCGATGCTGTATATCAGACCGGAGCGAAAGGAGCTTTATCCATTGCAGTACCTTTTGTATTCGATTCAGCAGAACGCTGAAAATATTGCCGCTAATGATAATATTTCAGGGGCAGTGCTGAAAAATATACCGGCCGAAAGCTTCAGAATGGCAGTGGTCGTTATCATTACACTGCCGATATTGCTTGCATATCCTCTTGTAAGAAAGCATTTCACATCCGGTATGCTGACAGGGGCTGTCAAAGAGTAAAAATACGCTATACGAGGGAGGTCATCATGAAGAAAAAAATTAACGCGATCATTGCAGCATTACTGATCATAGCTCTTGCAGGATGCGGAGCTCAGGCTCAGCCGTCTTCTTCTGCCAGTGAAGAGAAAAACGCGGAAGCTGCTAGTTGGGAGCCTGTTCAGATCGTATGGTGGGTTTATTCAGATGGAGATATACCAAAGGATCTTGATAAGGTGATCTCCAGGGCAAATGAGATCAGCACGGAAAAGATCGGGGTAACAGTTGACATGAAGCTCCTGACTGAGGAGCAGTTTGACCTGGATATGACAGCCGGGGAATATTATGACATGACTTTTACCTGTGATTGGTGCAATGACTTTGATAACAACGCCAGAGCGGGTTATTTCCGGGACATTACCGACCTTGTTCCCGATGTGGCTCCGCGTTTATATGAGGCGGTTGAGCCCTGGTGGAAAATAGGAGAGCTTGACGGGAAAATATATGGAGTGCCGATGTTAAAGGATCTTGGAGCAGAGGTCTTTTTCCGATTAAACAGTGACTATTTTGAGGGCGAAAAGGGCATGACCCTTCCGGAGGAGATGAATTTCGAAGACCTTGAGCCTTTGCTTTCTGCCTGGAAGCAGGATAACCCGGACGGCTATCCTCTGTATATCGGGCATAACGGGCTTACAGGCATGTTCCAGGTTCACGAGAAGATAGTATCAGATTTTCTTGTGATCCCTTACAGCAAGGCGGGAACCGATGAGGGGACAAAGATAATCCCTGTATGGGAGGATGAGGAGTACATGAGTATGCTGCGCTGTATGCACAAGTGGTACGAGGCCGGCTACATCAATCCTGATGCCGCGACCATAACGGAGCTGCCATATTCACTCTTAAATCCTGTAAGGTCAGGCACGGCCTGGACAGGCTATAAGGGATGGTCTGATCCTGAAACTGTCGGCTTTAATGTCAAGCTGGTACGTTATATCGGCCCCAATATGTCAAGAGCAACTCAACAGGGCTCTATGATAGCGATCAATGCGGCTGCCTCTGAGGAAAAGACTGAGGCCTGCCTTAAGTACATGGAGCTTTTGTATACCGACCGTGAGTTTAGAGATACTCTTGCCTATGGACTTGAAGGCGAGCACTTTGAGTATTATGAGGATACTGTTATAAGGACGGATGCCGGGGCAGAGAATTATCTGCTGGATAATTTTGTTACGGGGCCGGCGGTGAGCGCCTCGGTTGTTTCGGCCAGTAAGGAAAACCTTGCAGACCCGGATCAGTGGAAAAAGGTATATGAGGGATACAAAAATGCCAAAGAAAGCGACACGAAGGGCTTTTCATTTGACAGTGTAAATGTTGAGGCAGAAGTGACAGCGCTAAGCGCACTGCTGGATGACAGATATCACGAGCTTGTTACCGGAACTGTCGATCCGGATAAGGCAATGGCGGAGCTTTCCGACCTGATGTATAAAGCGGGCCTTCAAAAGGTGATCGATGAGGCACAAAAGCAGCTTGACGAGTATCTTAGTTTATGAGGTACAGCGGAACATTAACGGACACGGACATCGGGGCAGCAGTTGCCTCCTTCAGTCATTTTGCCGGACAGAAAGGAATAGAAGACCGGGACCGCATTGTAACTGAGCTTTTTATGGAAGAGATCCTGCTTATATACAGGGAAAAGCTGGGTGAGGACAAGGCCTTTACAATAACGTCCTCAGGATCTTCCGAAAGCATCCGCTTAAAGCTTGAAATAGGGGGAGAGCTTCTCGATCCGTACAGCGCTCAGAGTGAAATACTTAAAGGTCTTGAGAATAAGCATGGTATTAAGCCTGAATGGACTTATATTTCCGGTCGCAATCAGGTTGTCTTTACTGTACCCGTTTATCATTCAACCCTGAAAAATCTCAGATTTGCATGGTCATATGTAAGTCGTTACAAAAAGATGTTCTTCTTTGCTGTAATATGTCAGTGGGTGAATATAGCAACGAGTATCGTTGTACCGATATTAGCTGCAAGGGTGATAGTCGCGTACACCGCTTCGGCCTTTGAGCAGGCGATTTTTGCAGCCCTTGCCATTTTTGCTGTAAACATTGTGGCAAATACCAGTCTTTATCTATGCAATACCAGGTATAATATGGTATATGGCAGTATTTTATCAGATATAGAAAATGACCTGGCAAAGGCCAGCTTAAAGATTAAAAATACATGCATTGAGGATAAGGGCGGGGGACTGTTCATACAGCGTCTTACGGTTGATACGGATATATTGGCAACAGGTTTTAACACAATAGTGGACCAGATGTCACAGATCTTTAATTATGTCGGCATCCTTGTTGCGATGTTTGTGTTAAGTCCGGCTGTTTCAGCAGTTGTATTTGCGATATTGGCGTGTCAGATCGCCCTGGAGCTTATCCGGACCAGGCGTATGTTTGAGGATGACAGAATTTACCGCAATTCCCGTGAAAGGCTGTCGGGCTTTATTTCCGAGATGATCCACGGGATCACCGATGTGAAGACTTTAAACAGCGAAGAGGCTTTTTGTTCAAAGCTTCAGCAGCGAATTGATGATTCTAACAAAAATCATATGCATCTTTTGATCAGAGGCTGGAAATATAAGCTTGTTCGCTGGGGCGTCGGGGACCTGGGGAGATTGGCGTTTACCTGTCTGCTTGCGGTCCTGATCTGGACCGGCTATTTTGCTCCTGCTATAGCACTGGTTCTTTATAATTACTACCAGCAGCTTGGGACACCGGCAGTCCTTATCCTGGGGCAGCTTCTTGAATTTTTAAAAAGCTTTGATCTGTCAACAGAGCGCATAAACGCAATTATCAGCACTCCGGAGTTTCCTAAGGAGAGGTTCGGAAATGTTCACCCTGACCGGGTATGCAGAAATATAAGGTTTAATAATGTCAGCTTTGCCTATGAATTTTCAGATCCAAGAATAAAGCCGGTTAAGGTGATAAGAAATATGAGCTTTGAAGTTCCGGCAGGCTCTATGGTGGCACTTGTAGGTAAGAGCGGATGTGGAAAAACTACAGTCTTTAAGCTGATTAGCAAGCTTATTGAAACAAAGAGCGGGACGATCTTTCTGGGCGATGATGACATCAATACTCTGGATAAGGATTCCATAAGAGGAAATATTGCTGTTGTAAGCCAGAATCCCTATTTTTTCCATATGACGATCCGGGAAAATCTGAGTATTGTCAAACCGGAGCTTACAGATACGGAAATGAGGGAAATATGTAAAAAGGTGTGCATGCATGAAGATATCGAAGCAATGCCCAATCAGTATGATTCTCTTGTAGGGGAAGGCGGTGTAAATCTGTCAGGAGGACAGAGGCAGCGCCTTGCCATAGCAAGATGCCTTCTCAGCGACTCTCCGATAATTCTGTTGGATGAAGCCACATCAGCCCTTGATAATGTAACTCAGATGAAGATACAGGAAACTCTTAACAATATAAGAGCTGATAAAACGATCCTTGTAATAGCGCATCGTTTTTCAACGGTTGTTGGAGCTGATAAGATCATGGTTATGGAAAATGGCAGGATACTTGATGAAGGAACTCACGACGTGCTGATGGAGCGATGCCCTTCTTACCGGGAGCTTTACGAGGGCGAAAATTAAAAGGGAATATACCTGTAGTTTTCATCGATCCCGTGGAGTCCCTCCAGAAATTTCAATCCGTATTCAGTGACCACGTACGGATCATCGGAAAATGAACGCGTTTCGATGACGGGATTGGATGGGTCAATGTTTATGTCCAGGACAGGGGCATCTTCTGTATTGATCCCCAGAAGACGCAGTTCTTTTCCGTATCTTCGAGAGACATTTCAGAGAGGAGCTGTTCCGTCCGGTCTGCCGTCGGCGTTTCAGCGAGGGACTGCTCCGCCGGGCTTGTCGTGTCTCCCGGGCTGTGTTTACTTTTGTTTACACAGATATAAAGACAGACGGAAAGCACTATGAACAAGATCAAAATGCCTACCCGTCTGCCGGTTCTGTTTTTTTCTTTTGGTTTGAAGGTCATTCCGTCAGATTATCTCTTCGATGAAGACCCCGTGTTCGTGGGACAGATCCAGATAGTGGCTGCCTACATGCACCATCGGGTGAGCTAAGTCCAGCTTGTTTATAAGGACTATCTCTCCCTCAAGGCCGTTGGACAGACGGACACGGTTATTGAGATAAGTATTTACGATATATTCAAGAAAGACCAGGATATACTGCGCATCGTACTTTTGCAGCCCCTCCGATTCGAAGATACCTATTACCTGGAAGGGGCAAAGGGGACCGCGGTAGCAGCGGGCGCTCGTCATTGCGTCGTAGACATCCGCGATAGAGACTATCTTGGCAAATCTGTCTATCCTGTCCGAGGTCAGACCCAGGGGATAGCCGCTTCCGTCACAGCGCTCGTGGTGCATAAGGGCCGCATTTTTAACGTGGTCGTTTACATCGGTCTCCTTTAAGATATTGAAGCCCTCTATGGTATGGGTCTTGATTATAGAATATTCCTCATCTGTAAGCTTCGCGGGCTTGGTAACGATCTTTTCGGGAATATGGAGCTTGCCCACATCGTGCAGCAATCCGCACAAGGTAAGGGTATCGAGATCCCCCTGCGGCATCCCCAGCCACTTTCCGAAAACGTTGCAGATAAGCGAAACATTGAGACAGTGCGCGTAAGTAGGGTCGTCGTACATACGCATATTGTGGAGCATATCAAAAAGATGCAGCCCGGACATATTTCCGGAGAGCAGCTTGGTAGGCTCCGAGAGCATGGTCTCTGTGTCCACATGCCCGTTGGAACGCCTGGTAACGATGTCATTTATGGAAGAACTGAAGCTTTCAACGCTTTCGTCGAAGGTCTGTTTAAACTTTTTATACTCTGCGCTTGCCCTGATCTTCTCCGAATAGGAGGCTTCCTTCTGGGGAACACTTTCGGGAGTGATGCTTGCGGTCTCTTCCTTGATACGGACTGAAAGAATGGAATAAAATTCAAGTTTTGTAATGGCTTTATCCGTTAAGACCATGTCTTTCGGAAGGATCAGCTGATTGTTGTATGTATAGACATCCTCGGAAATTACCATTCCGGGAACCAGGTCCTGAGTTAAAATTCTAGGCATCAAAATACCTCTTGCAAATTAATATCTAACATCATATAAGTATAAGAAGTTTGTTTCTTTATGTCAAATATAAGAATTGTTGAAATCCAGTGTATCGGTTCAAGGATTCAGTGTGGCAATTCGGCGTAGAACTAAATTATAAAGTTGACTATCCGGGCTATAAAGTGTATTGTTAATAAGTATAATTCCAGAACGGAGGAATAAAAAATGGAAAAAAGATTATTTACATCTGAGTCTGTCACAGAAGGACATCCCGACAAGGTCTGTGATGCCATTTCTGATGCGATCCTGGATGAGTGCATGAGACAGGACCCTATGAGCAGGGTAGCTTGCGAGACCGCTGCCTGTACAGGTTTTGTTCTTATTACCGGTGAGATCACCACAAAGGCATACGTAGATATACAAAAGGTTGCAAGGGATACAATAAAGGAGATCGGCTATACCAAGTCCGACTATGGCTTTGATTCAAATACCTGTGCGGTGCTGGTAGCTATTGATGAGCAGTCTCCCGCCATTGCAATGGGAGTTGACAAGGCGCTCGAGACGAAGGACGATCTAAAGGCGCTTGAGAAGAATATGTCCGACGAAGAGATCGGGGCTATAGGAGCCGGAGACCAGGGAATGATGTTCGGCTTTGCTACGAATGAGACCCCTGAATATATGCCCTATCCCATAGACCTTGCGCACAAGCTCGCGTTAAAGCTTACCGAGGTAAGAAAGAACGGCACGCTTAAATACTTAAGACCTGACGGAAAGAGCCAGGTATCCGTAGAGTATGATGAGAACGGGAAGCCCTCGAGGCTTGAGGCAGTCGTTATCTCCACCCAGCATGACGATGACGTTACGCAGGAGCAGATCCACAAGGATATCAAGAAGTACGTTATGGACCCCGTGCTTCCCAAGGAGATGGTCGACGATGCGACAAAGATCTTCATAAATCCCACGGGCCGTTTCGTTATCGGCGGACCTCACGGAGATGCCGGTCTTACCGGAAGAAAGATAATAGTTGATACCTACGGCGGCTATGCGCGTCACGGCGGCGGAGCCTTCTCCGGAAAGGACTGCACAAAGGTGGACCGTTCAGCGGCCTATGCTGCAAGATATGTGGCTAAAAACATAGTTGCCGCAGGTCTTGCCGATCAGGTGGAGATACAGCTTTCATACGCTATCGGAGTTGCGAACCCCACTTCCATCATGGTTGATACATATGGCACGGGAAAGGTTTCAAACGAGAAGCTCACCGAGATTATCCGAGAGAACTTCGACCTTCGTCCGGCAGGAATAATCAAGATGCTGGATCTGAGGAGACCCATATACAAGCAGACGGCGGCTTACGGCCATTTCGGAAGGACAGATATAGACCTGCCCTGGGAGAAGCTTGACAAGGTAGATGACCTTAAAAAATATCTTTAATTTTATTCTGTGACAGAACAAAAGAACCATGCCGGAATAAATGGCATGGTTCTTTTTCTTCACATCCTATATGTAAAAGAGGACGACCGATGTCTTTTGTACACCTTCATACCCATACCGAATACTCCCTTCTGGACGGAGCGAATAAGATAAAGGAATATGTATCCCGGGTAAAAGAGCTCGGGATGAATTCTGCTGCGATCACGGACCATGGGGTAATGTACGGAGTCATAGACTTTTACAAGGCCTGTACCGAGGCAGGGATAAAGCCGATAATAGGCTGCGAGATCTATGTGGCTCCGGGCTCCCGGCACGAGCGGGAGGTGAGCGGTGGAGACGAAAGGTATTATCATCTGGTGCTTTTGGCCGAAAATAATACTGGTTACCAAAATCTCATGAAGATAGTCTCGATAGGCTTCGTCGAGGGCTATTACTATAAGCCCCGTGTGGATATGGAGACCCTGGAGAAATACCATGAGGGCCTGATCGCGAGCTCGGCCTGCCTGGCCGGAGAGGTTGCCAGGGCAATAGTACACAGGCAGCCCCAGACCGCTGAAGAGGCTGCGTTAAAATACGAAAAATGCTTCGGCAAGGGGAATTTCTTCCTGGAGCTGCAGGATCATGGCCTTGCCAACGAGCAGCTCGTCAACCAAAGCCTTGTTGCAATGTCCAAAAAGCTGGATATCCCGCTCATCTGTACCAACGACATACACTATACCTATCGTGAGGACGAAAAGCCCCACGAGATACTCCTATGTCTCCAGACCAATAAAAAGCTGTCCGATGAAAACAGGATGAGGTATCCGGGAGGACAGTACTACGTCAAGAGCGAAAGAGAGATGGCAAAGCTCTTCCCCTACGCGCCGGAAGCGCTGGAGAATACACAGAGGATCGCCGACAGATGTAATGTGACAATAGAATTTCACAATACAAAGCTGCCCCACTATGAGGTTCCCGAGGGGTACGATTCCTGGACCTATCTTAACTATCTCGCGGACAGGGGCTTAAAGGAGCGCTATCCCGATGATGACGGCACCTTAAAGAAGCGCATGGAATACGAGCTTTCGGTCATCAAAGAGATGGGTTTTGTGGACTATTTCCTGATAGTCTGGGATTATATAAATTTCGCAAGAGAGCACGACATACCGGTGGGACCGGGAAGGGGCTCGGCAGCGGGAGCGATAGTCACCTATGCGCTCTATATAACCGATATAGACCCGATAAAGCACGACCTCCTCTTCGAAAGATTTTTAAATCCGAAGAGAGTTTCCATGCCGGATATAGATATAGATTTCGCATACGAAAAGAGGCAGCAGGTCATTGAATATGTGGAGGAAAAGTACGGGAAGGACCGCTGTGTACAGATAGTGACCTTCGGTACTCTGGCCGCCAAGGGAGTGGTGAGGGACGTTGCGAGAGTTATGGATATCCCCTATGCCAAGGCCGATTCCATAGCAAAGATGGTTCCGAATGTACTCAATATTACCTTAAAGGATGCGCTGGAGAGCTCGAGAGATCTGCGCAAGCTCTATGAGGAGGATGAGGAGGTCACGGAGCTCATAGACATGGCTATGAGGCTGGAGGGCCTGCCCAGGCATACTTCAATCCATGCCGCGGGTATTCTCATAACTCCCGACGATGCCGATAAATACGTGCCCTTAAGCCGCGGAGCCAACGGGGAGATTACGACGCAGTTCGTAATGACGACCCTGGAGGAGCTGGGGCTTCTCAAGATGGACTTTCTGGGCCTCAGGACGCTTACGGTAATAGAGAACACGATCAAATTTGCTAATTTAAGAAGGCCGGGGCTAAATCTGTCGCTGGAGGACATCGATTATGACGACCCGAAGGTACTGCAATATATAAGCAGCGGCAGTACGAACGGAGTGTTCCAGCTCGAGTCCGGGGGCATGCAGCGGTTCATGAAGGACTTAAAGCCTTCCTCCCTCGAGGATATCATAGCGGGTATCGCGCTTTACAGACCGGGACCGATGGATTTTATCCCAAAGTACATAAGGGGAAAGAAGGAAGCTTCCACCATTAAATATGACTGTCCCGAGCTGGAGCCGATACTTAAGCCCACTTATGGCTGTATCGTCTACCAGGAACAGGTCATGCAGATAGTACAGCAGCTTGGGGGCTATGACCTGGGTGCGGCGGACAACCTGAGACGGGCGATGAGTAAAAAGAAGCAGCACGTTATGGAGGAGGAGATGGAAATATTTATCCATGGAAATTCCTCCAGGAACATTTCCGGCTGCGTGCAAAACGGAATAAGCGAGGCCACCGCGCAAAAGATATATTCGGAGATGCTGGACTTCGCCAAGTATGCTTTTAATAAATCTCATGCGGCCTGCTATGCCTATGTCACCATGCAGACGGCCTGGCTTAAATATTACTATCCGGTTGAATTTATGGCTGCGCTCCTGACCAGTGTGATAGATGCCCCCGCAAAGGTCTCGGGATATATCATAACCGCCCGTTCTATGGGAATAAAATTCCTTTCGCCGGATATAAACGAGGGAGGCGCCGGCTTTACCCCGTCGGGCGACGATTCCATAAAATACGGTTTAAGTGCGATCAAATCCGTGGGAATTCAGGTCATCGACGCAATAGTTGAGGAGAGGGAGCGAAATGGGAAATTCAAGAATCTGTACGATTTTCTCTATCGCATTCCGTCCAAGGTGGTCAACAAGCGAGCGGTGGAAGCCTTTATAAAGGCCGGGGCGCTGGATTCCCTCGGAGGAACGAGAAAGCAGTTCATCAGTATTTATGAGCTCATGATGGACGACATAGCTTCGGAAAAGAAGTCCAATCTGGAGGGCCAGCTTTCATTTTTCGATGTCGGCTCGCCCCTGGAAAACGCCGCGCCGAGGGCAGTGCTGCCGGATATCGGAGAGTATTCCAATGAGCAGCGTCTGGCCTTTGAAAAGGATGTGCTCGGAGTTTTCGTAAGCGGCCATCCCTTAAAGGAATATGAGCAGTTCTGGAGGGGCAACGTTACGGCCTGCTCCACGGAGTTTATCCTGGATACCGAGACTTCGCTGATAGGCCTGGAGGAGGGGAAAAAGGTTACTGTAGGCGGTATCATTGAGGATGTACAGACGAAATACACCAAAAAAGGGGAGACTATGGCTATTCTCCAGCTGGAGGACCTGTACGGCACCGTGGAATGCCTTGTCTGGCCCAGGCAGTATGAAAAGTACAGCGAACATATAAAGAAGGAAGAAAAGGTCTTTATCACTGGACGGGTGAAAGCCGATGATGAGAAAGACGGACAGGTGGTCATGGACTCCCTTAAGGCCTTTGACGAAATGGGAAGAAAGCTCTTTATACAGTTTCCGGACAAGAGTGCATACACGACCGGGGAAGAGCAGCTTTTAAGTATACTTGAAGCCTCGGATGGAAAGGACAATGTTATCATCTATCTGAAGAACGACAAACAGAAAAAACTCCTTAAGCATAAGGTCGATGCCGGGGAGGGCCTGATCGGGAGGCTGGAGGCGCTCTATGGGAGCGACAACGTGAAAAAAGTCTGAGGAACTGTTTAAGTTATTTATGAACAGCTATTTATAATAGCTCCTTAGTGCTTGAAATTAAGCGGTAGAGTTATTATAATATCACAGATTGCAAATATGCGAATGAATTTGCAAAATAGAGGTGCCGCTTGTGCGGCACAAATTCAGTAGTTATAATCGTGACTTAATGATTTAAAGTCGGAATGAGGTGGATATGCCAAAGAAGATCAATAAGATAGCAGTTCTTACAAGCGGAGGAGATGCTCCCGGAATGAATGCGGCCATTCGTGCGGTGGTGCGCAGAGCCCTGGGGCTTGGAATGAAGGTCGTAGGTATCGAAAAGGGATACCAGGGGCTTCTCAATGAAGAGATGTACGATATGGACGCAAGGAGCGTTGCGGATTCCATACATCGCGGAGGCACGATCCTCAGAACGGCAAGGAGCGCTGAATTCAAAGAGGAGGCCGGAAAAAAGAAGGGCGCGGAGATTTTAAAAAAGCGCGGAATAGAAGGGCTCGTGGTCATAGGCGGAGACGGTTCCTATAAGGGTGCCCTCGGTCTGTCCAAGCACGATATCGGCGTTGTCTGCCTCCCGGGAACGATAGACCTGGACATAGCCTGCACTGACTATACGATAGGCTTTGACACCGCTATAAATACAGCCATGGAGGCTATAGATAAGGTAAGGGATACCTCGAGCTCCCACGAGAGATGCTCAATTATAGAGGTAATGGGAAGGAATGCGGGCTATATCGCGTTATGGTGCGGTGTTGCCACCGGAGCCGAGGACATTCTGATCCCCGAAAAATATGATTACAATGAGCAGGAGATAATCAATCATATCATCGAAAGCAGGAAGATCGGAAAGACTCACCACCTTATAATCAATGCCGAGGGAATCGGCCATTCCACTTCCATGGCCAGGAGGATAGAGGCTGCGACCGGCATGGAGGCAAGAGCCACCATCCTGGGCTACATGCAGCGAGGCGGTTCGCCTACCTGTAAGGACAGATTTTATGCTTCGATCATGGGCGCCTATGCAGCGGATCTTTTAAACGAAGGAAAGATAAACAGGGTCATCGGCCACCTTGGCGGAGATTTCAAGGACTTTGATATAGATGAGGCCCTCGCTATGCAAAAAGACCTTCCTGATTATTACTATCAGGTTTCGAGGGCACTTTCCAGGTCGGCGATAAATGCTAATAGAGTCGCAAAGTAATCCGAATATAAAAAAGGTCCGTGCTCTGCTGGATAAGCACAAGGCACGGGATAAAGAGGATGCCTTTGTAATAGAAGGAATACGTATGTTTAATGAGACCCCGCGCAAAATTTTGCGCGAGGTCTATGTTTCTGAAAGCTTCTTTAAGAAAAATCCCCTGAATAATATTGAAAAACTATATATAGTAAAGGATGAACTCTTCCGAAAGCTCTCCGATGTAAAGACCCCACAGGGAGTACTGGCGGTAGCCGCCCGTATGCACTACAGGACGGAGGACATCCTTAAGGGCGGCCCGGTGATCATACTGGAGGGACTGCAGGACCCCGGAAACCTGGGAACCATAATAAGGACAGGAGAGGCTGCCGGGATAGCCGGGGTGATAATGGATGAAAACACCGCAGATATCTACTCGCCCAAGGTCGTGCGCTCGACGATGGGCTCCATATTCCGGGTTCCCTTCATAAGGACGGGCTCCGTTGCCGGTCTGGTGCCCGAGATAAAAAAGAGGGGCTACACGATATATTCCGCCAGCCTTGAGGGCAGCAGGTCCGTTGAAGAGATCCGCTTTAAAAAGGATTCCGCCATCGTAATAGGCAACGAGGGCAGCGGGATAAGCGCTGAGCTTGTCAGGCTTTCAGATCATACGGTGAGGATTCCCATGGAGGGCAGGGTCGAATCCTTAAATGCTGCGGTAAGCGCCGCGATTCTGATGTACGGATATAAATTTGGAGAGCATGAATGAGATCGTTTCCTTTACAATTCCACTTTGAACTGTATTATGAAGACTTATTCCCGGCAGATCAAGTGATTGGAGGTTGACGATGGATGTCATAGGATATTGAATTTTATCGAAAATTCAATATCCGTATTGGACCAGGTCATCGCGAAGCGATGGGCGTGTCCCGCGGAACGCGGGATTCCTGAACGCAATTCCGATTTTGCGTTCAGGAAGTCATAATTTTATAGAGGGTCCTGCTACATCTTTGAAGATGAGATGTATTCAGGGCCCTCTATTTTTTATTTCACGCCAGACTCAACCACTACATATAAAGTATTGTATTTATCCCCATACAAGATGTTGCGAAGAAATTACGAAATTTGACAAAAGAGTAATGGTTTGTTAAGATTGTTGCACATTCGTAACAATTCTGAAACATTTTAAGTCCGGAGAGACGAGGTTATATATCAGACTCCGGAGGCGGAGAGTTATAAGGGGGTTCTGTAATGATTAGTACCGGTAAAAGACAGATTAAGATAGTTTTAGCTGTTCTGACTGCCGTAATGGTTTTAGCTCAGACGATATGCGTGTATGCTGATGAGATGGAGGGAACGGTATGTGTTGACGATTTCCTCAATGTCCGTGAGGAAGCCGATGACGATGCTGATATAGTTGAAGTTCTTCACGATGGCGATAAGGTGACGATCGTTGGAAAAGAGGGAGACTGGTATCAGGTATCCGGCGAGCATAACGGCTATGTTCACAGCGGCTATGTAGCTGTTGCTTCACAGGCACAGGAGCAGGAGGCTGCTGAAGAGCAGGCGCAGGCCGAAAACTCGCAGCAGAGCCAGCAGGCAGCTGTCAGCGCTTCACAGGCTCAGCCGCAGCAGACTACCGCGGGCGCTAAGAATGAGTACGGAGTGAGCGAAGAGGAAATAGGTCTTATGGCAGCACTCATCGCCTGCGAATGCGGAGCAGGTGGCTACGATGGAAAGCTTGCTGTAGGTGCGGTAATAATGAACAGGGCCAGGCTGTACGGTGGAGTTACCAAGGCGATATATGCCCCTTCTCAGTTCGGACCGGTATCCAGCGGGAAGCTGGCAGCGACCCTGGCTTCGGGCGCTATAGACGCTATAAGTCTTCAGGCGGCAAGGGACGCGGCCAACGGAGCTAACAATATCGGGGCCGCAACTCATTTCAGAAATGCCAGAAGCGGTCATGTGGGAATAGTAGCCGGGAATCACGTGTTCTGGTAAGTCGGTGACTTGATAATATAATATAAGATACGGTATAATACAGGCAGGCCAATGATCGATTGGTCTGCTTTTCATTTTAAGCAATAAAATCGGCACATTTTTTGTGGCTTAAGGAGGATTTTATGTCAGATTTTAAAGGACGCAGTTTTCTTACACTTATGGAGTATTCTCCGGAGGAGATTCTGGAGCTCATCGACCTTGCAGATAAATTCAAGAAGATGAAAAAGGAAAATGTGCCGCATAATGATCAGTTAAGGGGGAAAAATATAGCCCTTATATTTGAAAAGACCAGCACCAGGACGCGCTGTTCCTTCGAGGTAGCCGCAAATGATCTGGGAATGCATACGACATATCTCTCTCCCTCAGGCTCGCAGATAGGCAAGAAGGAGAGTATCGAGGACACCGCGAAGGTGCTCGGCAGAATGTTCGACGGAATAGAATACAGGGGCTTCGAGCAGGAGCTTGTTGAGAAGCTCGCGAGATATGCGGGAGTGCCGGTATGGAACGGACTGACCAACGAATATCATCCGACTCAGATACTTGCGGATATGATGACGATCAGAGAGCATTTCGGGGACCTCAAGGGCAGGAAGCTGGTATACATGGGAGATGCGAGATACAACATGGGCAATTCCCTTATGATAGGCTGCGCGAAGCTGGGACTGAATTTTACGGCCTCCGCACCCAAGCAGTATTTCCCGAATAAGGAGCTTAGAAATAAGTGTGCAAGATGGGCGGAGGAAAGCGGCTCTGTCCTGAGCTTTGAGACGAACCCCTTTGAGGCGATAAAGGGGGCGGACGTAGTCTATACGGATGTCTGGGTCTCAATGGGAGAGCCTGACAGCATATGGGAGGAGAGAATAAGAGACCTGACTCCCTATAAGGTCACTACGGAGCTTATGAGCAAGGCAAAGAGGGATGCGATATTCATGCACTGCCTGCCTGCCTTCCACGATCTCAATACAAAGATCGGGGCCCAGATGGGCAAAAAGTTCAATATAACCGATATGGAGGTGACCGATGATGTCTTCCGTGACTATTCGGAGGTTATCTTTGATGAGGCCGAAAACAGGATGCATACGATAAAGGCTGTAATGGCGGCAACTCTGGGATATAAAGATTAAATGTCCGACAGGCTTTTAGAGATATTCAATTCCTCCGGAGAATATGTCTCCGGCCAGGAGATCGCCGATAGACTTGGGATCTCGAGAAACGCAGTCTGGAAGGCAGTGCAGAGAGCCAGAAAAGAGGGCTACGAAATAGAGGCGGTGCCCAGATGCGGCTATCGGCTCATCAATTCCAGAGAAGCCTTCGGAGAGAATTCCATAAGGAATGCGCTTAAGACAAAATGGCTCGGAAAGGAGCTTGTCTTTTTGGAGGAGGTGGATTCGACCAACGAAGAGTGCAAGCGCAGGAGCCAGAAGGGAGCCGGGGAAGGGCTCGTGGTCATCGCCGATTCACAGAGCGCCGGGAAAGGGCGCCGGGGCCGCAGCTGGACCTCCGACAGGGGAACGACCATTTCCATGAGCTATTTGCTCAAACCCGCGTTTTCACCCGATATAGCCCCTATGCTGACCCTGATAATGGCTATGGCTGCCGCTGAGGGCATAGGAAGAGTCACCGGAGCAGATGTCGGTATTAAATGGCCGAACGACATCGTGATTGGCGGAAAGAAGGCCGTGGGGATACTTACCGAGATGGTCGCTGAGCCGGATTATATCCACGAGGTCATCATCGGAACGGGTATCAACGTGACCGTGGAGGAGTTTCCCGAGGCTATACGGAACACGGCGACGTCTTTATATCTGGAGACTGGAAAGGTCTTTTCGAGGGCGCTCATAGCCGGAGAGATCACGAATTCCTTTGAAATATATTATGAGAAATTCAGCAGGGAGGGCAATTTAAGCCGTCTTACAAATGCCTATAATGCCCTATGCGTAAATGTCGGCAAAAGGGTAAGAGTGCTCGACCCGAAGGGTGAATACGAGGCGGAGGCCGCCGGAATTAACGAGAAGGGTGAGCTCATGGTGGAGACCGACGACGGCGAGCTGAATAATATTTACTCGGGTGAGGTATCCGTAAGAGGAATATATGGATATATTTGATTTCGACGCCCCGCAGGAAATGGTTCTGTGCGGAGCCAGCGCGTATAATAAAAAATTTTATTTAAATCCTGATTTTAACGGACTGCCGGAGACAATAAAGCAGGAGCTCAAGCTCCTGTGTGTCCTCTTTACCGAGGACATAGGGGGTGTTTTTGAGCTTATCTTTGACGAGGACGGCAGCCTTTTTATACGGACCGATTGTGAGGAGGAGGATATTCTCTATGACGAGATCGGCTCCGGGCTTATGGTAAAGGAAGTGCAAAGGAGTAAAAGGGATCTGTTCCATTCACTGGAATTATATTACAGGGTGCTGTATCTGGGGCAGACTCCGGAGGAGTTATGAAGATTGGCAGTCTCGAGTTAAGCGGAAGATATTTTTTGGCGCCTATGGCAGGGGTTACGGACCTGCCATTTCGTATTTTGTGCAATGAGTACGGGGCTGCGCTGACCTGTACGGAGATGATCAGTGCAAAGGCCATAACCTACGGAAATAAAAAGACAGAGGAGCTTATGAAGACCGACGACGGAGATCATCCGCTGGCTCTGCAGCTTTTCGGGTCTGACCCGGCGATAATAGCGGAGGCGGTGAGTCTCATAGGCCACGTCTCCTTTGAGATACTCGATATCAATATGGGGTGCCCGATGCCGAAGATAGTCAATAACGGAGAGGGCTCGGCGCTAATGAAGGACCCGGAGCTGGTCTACAGGATAGTAGAGGCGGCCAGGGGCGCTACGTCGAAGCCTGTGACCGTAAAGATCCGCGCGGGCTATGACTCCGACAATATAAATGCCGTCGAGATAGCCCTTGCCGCCCAGGATGGCGGAGTCAGCGCGATCACTGTGCATGGACGTACAAGGGAGCAGATGTACGAGGGCAGGGCGGATTGGGAGATAATCCGGAAGGTAAAGGAGATGGTGCATGTTCCGGTCATCGGAAACGGGGATGTGACGGATGCTGAGAGTGCGCAAAGGATGTTCGATGAAACGGGCTGCGATGCGATAGCCGTCGGAAGGGCTGTAAGGGGCCGCCCCTGGTTATTCAGGGAGCTCAACGAGGGAAAGGCCTTCCGGCCCTCAAATGATGAGATCCGCTCACTGGTCCGGCTGCACATAGATATGGCGGTCTCAACTCACGGGGAGTATATAGCGGTACGGGAGATGAGAAAGCATGTGGGCTGGTACACGGCCGGGATAGCGGGCTCCGCCGCTCTTCGTGACAGGATAAATCACTGCGAGAGCGCCGATGAGCTGAAAAAAACCGTAGACGTAATATTTTAAGGAATTCAGGGCTGGGAAATAATGCAGGAAAGAACAGATCACAAATTGGCGGCAGACATTTTTAAGATGCTTCTTCCGTCACTGACGGTGCTGATAGTATTCTCATGCGTGCTCTTCGGAAAAGGGATATTTCCCTTCGGCACGAAGACGATAGACTATTACGATATGGGGCAGATCAACGCCCCCCTTTATTACCACGCCTGGGACTGGCTGCACGGGCGGTCGGCGCTGTTTTTCGACTGGTATATAAATGAGGGACAGAATATCGCGATGGCCGCATCCAACCAGTGGAATCTCTCGCCCTTTATCCTCTTCTTCCTCCTGGTTCCAAGGCTCTATCTCATGCGTTTCCTGTCGATATATATAGGTCTGCATCTCATTGGGATGACAGCGGCGATGCAGTATTTCCTGTACAGGCTCACCCCGTGTACTTCGGGATATTTCAGGGGCATATTTGCTGTCGCCTACGGCCTTTGCGGCTATACACTGACGCACTATACGACTCCTACCTTTCTGGATACGGCCGTATTTATACCCCTGCTGATCCTGCAGCTGTTTGTGCTTCTCAGGGAGGGGAGATATCGCGGCTACAGCTTCATGCTGGCCCTCAGCCTTATCATAAGCTACTACCTGGGAGTTATCGACCTGATCTACATCCTTATAGTCAGCGGTGCGTATTTGATTCTTCTTTGCGACAGGGAGCAGCGCGCCGACCGCGCGGGAAAGCTGGTGTTGGGCACTGCTGCCGGGGCGGTAATGTCCGCAGTCGTCACAGTGCCGGTGTTCTTTTCGCTTATGAAATCCTCCAGGATAAGCTCGAATTACGACTCTTCATTTAAAGAAATGGTGATGACGATATTGCGGGCCATCGGAGCCGACCAGTATTACGTGAAGTTCTGGCAGCTTTTTGCAATGGAGGCTGCGATAGTAATTATCATAATTGGCCTTATACGCTTCTTTAAAAACGAAAAGAAGGAGACGACCTTCGCCTTTATCTTTTTCTTCGCGCCCTGTGCGCTGATTCCCTTTGAATCAATAAATCTTATATGGCATCTCGGCAGCTATTTTCACTATCCGATACGCTGCGGCTATCTGATACCTTTTTCACTGCTGGCCGTTGCCTCATATTTTGCGGGAAAGCTATGGCATCTGAGCAGGTTTACCTACGAAAAGACGCTGCTCTGGCAGCTTGCAGCGGTGTTCATTTCAGCAGCCGCAGCGGCGGGAAGCCTGGTTTTCTTTTTCCGGCATGAGGTATGGCAGGTGGAGAGTCTGTTTAAGATATGGGTGATATTTGCAGGTCTTTTCGCCGTGATATATGTCGTTATCTTCGCAGTAAAGGCTGTTCCCAAGGGTATTTTTATATGGTTTATGCTGGCCGAGGTCATAGTCGGAGCGGCGGTAGGCTACGGGAAACCGCATATTTACGATAAATTTTTCTCCGACCCGGAGCAGAGCGGGGAGTATGTCGAGGCTTCGCTTATATTAAAGGAAATGCTGCCGATCGAGGAATCGCGGCTCTACAGGGCGCAAAATCCCGACACCTCTCTGAATGCGAATTACGGAATGATAATGCGCAGAGCTACTGTCTGCGGCTGGGCCCAGACTCTCTCAAGGCCTGTGCAGAAGGGAGCCGAGGATTTCGGCTACAGTACGCATTTTATGAGGATATTGGATTCCGGCGGAACGGTCTTCACTGACGCACTTCTCGGCGTTAAGGAGAGCATTGCGGCCGTTCCTGCAGCGGAGGCGACCTCGCTTTATGAAAAGAAGTCGGACTATGGGGAATACGGACTATATACCATGAAGTACCCGTTCCCCTATGTAAATCTTGTTTCTGAGAGGGACTTGCCCGACGGGGAAGCGGAGCTGGATATCGTGGGACTGCACAATGCGTTTTATGCAGCTCTGACCAAGGGTGCTGGGGGTGAGCTCACGGCTTCGGAAGCTGATGGCTTTGCAAGCTGGCTCTATCGCGGCGGTGACGCGGGCGATGATAGCGACAAGGGCGACGATGAAGACAGGGCGGAGGCTGCTGATAATAAAGTTATGGAAAATATTGCCGGGCATAAGCTCCTTTATTTAAGGAAGGGAGAGGCTGAAGAGCTCACGGTCAACGGGGAGAGCGTTCCCGTTCCCTCCATTTCGGAGCTGGAAAATCTGAAGTATCCCGCCTGGTTTAATTCAAATCTTATATTCCTCGGTGAATTCGAGGATGAGGAGGTCGTGATAGGCTGTCCCGAAAAGTCGGAGATATTTTCGCTGGACGCAGATATGCTCGCGGAACTGTCGGAGCTGCTGGCCGGGAACGAGGAAAAAACAGGAGGTGATTCACTTCTGGCAGCGGGAAATGAGAAGATGAGCTTTGATATTCAGGTCGAGGGGGGCGGAAAGCTGGCAATTCTTTCGGTAAATCCCGATGAATATACAGGAATCAAGGTCAACGGACAGGCTGTAGAAGGCAGGGCAGTGAGCGGTATGCTGACAGGAGTGCCCCTTACGGAGGGTGAAAATTTTGTAGAGATAAGCTTCCTTCCGAAGGGACAGACGGCAGGCATCGTGATCTCGCTGGTAATGCTCCTCATCATGCTCCTATTATATATGAAGGAATCGCAGCTGCAGCCGATGTTTACCGCCATCGGAAAACCGTCATTTGCGCTGGTCCGCGCTTTGTGGATTGTGTCTGTAGCCCTGATATATCTGGTTCCTATAGCGGCATTCGTGATTCACCAGGTAGTCAAGCGCCTATTCTGACGCTTGACCAAAATCCTGGCCGGCGGTATAATACACGCTGATATTCTGCGAAAAACGAGTAGGATATCAGGCTGCAGCTATCCGGAGCCTGGGGGTTCTGAGCAGATGCATCGATTCAACGGAATTTTCAGCTGTATTTCATGAAAAAAGCCGGAAATCCAGGCTTTCAGATATACGGCAATTTCAAGAAAGGGTTTTAAGGGAAATGGAACAGGTAGGCCAGGTAAAGAAAAATATTATGACTTATGAAGGCTTGAAGAAGCTTGAGGATGAGCTTCAGGAGCTGAAGGTCGTTAAGAGAAAAGAGGTTGCTCAGAAGATCAAGGAGGCTCGGGAGCAGGGTGACTTGTCCGAGAACGCGGAGTACGATGCTGCCAAGGCCGAGCAGCTTGAATATGAGAACCGTATAGAGGAGATCGAGTTTATCTTAAAACACGCCGAGGTAGTTGACGAGGACGAGGTGGTTGACCCCAAGAAGATCCAGATCGGCTGCAAGGTAAAGATTTTGGACAAAGAGTTTAACGAGGAGCTGGAGTACAAGATCGTGGGTTCCACAGAGGCGAATTCACTTTCCGGAAAGATCTCCAACGAGTCCCCGGTAGGAAAGGCACTGATGGGACATAAGGCCGGAGACACCGTAACGGTGGAGACTAAGTCCGGTAAGTTTAAGTACAAGGTCATTTCAGTAGAGAGATAAACCATTGATGCGCACGAATCGGCGCGGAAGGCCGCCTTATGGCGGCTCCGGTTCGGCGCAAAAGGAAACGAATAAATTCGTTTCCTATAGTATTTCGCTGCGGTTTGGCAGCGGACAAGGAGAAGCAGATGCCGGAACAGGAATTATTACAGGTAAAAAGGGACAAGCTCGACCAGCTGGTAAAGGAGGGGAAGGATCCCTTCAGGATCACAAAATATGATGTAACTCATCATGCGGCCGAGATCAGGGACAATTTCGAGAGCCTGAATGAGCAGACAGTACGTGTTGCCGGAAGGATGATGTTTAAGCGTAAGATGGGCAAGGCGTCGTTTTGCAATGTAATGGACAAGACCGGCAAGATTCAGATATACGTGGCGCGGGATACTATCGGCGAGGAAGCCTATGAGGAATTTAAGAAGATCCTCGAGGTAGGCGATATTATCGGTGTGGAGGGAAAGGTCTTCAAGACCAAGACGGAGGAAATCTCAATACACGCTGATAAGATAACGCTGCTTTCGAAGAGCCTCCAGACCCTTCCCGAGAAGTTCCATGGGCTGACGGATACCGATATCAGATATCGTCAGCGCTATGTCGACCTCATTATGAATGAAGAGGTCAAGGATACATTTATCAAGCGTTCGGCAATCATTTCCGCCATCAGAAATTATCTGGATGGACAGGGCTTTATGGAGGTGGAGACTCCGATGCTCGTTGAGAACGCCGGAGGTGCGGCGGCCCGTCCCTTTGAGACTCACTATAACGCTCTGAACGAAGACAGGAAGCTCCGTATCTCGCTTGAGCTCTATTTAAAGAGGCTTATCGTCGGCGGACTGGAGAGAGTTTATGAGATCGGCCGTGTATTCAGGAACGAGGGTACAGATACAAAGCACAATCCCGAGTTTACGCTGATGGAGCTCTATCAGGCCTATACGGATTACTACGGGATGATGGATCTGACCGAGAACATGTTCCGCTATGTTGCGAAGGAGGTGCTGGGCTCGACTACATTTAAGTACGGAGACCTGGAGCTGGATTTCGGAAAGCCCTTCGAGCGCATGACAATGATAGACTGCGTAAAGAAATACACCGGAATCGACTGGAACGACGTCAAGACCGACGAGGACGCGAAGAAGCTCGCCAGGGAAAAGAATGTCGAGTTTGAAGACCATCATAAGAAGGGCGATATCCTAAGCCTCTTCTTTGAGGAATTCTGCGAAGAGCACTTAAAGCAGCCTACCTTCATCATGGACCATCCCATCGAGATCAGCCCGCTCACCAAGAAAAAGCCCGACGATCCCGAATATGTTGAGCGTTTCGAGCTCTTTATAAATAGCTGGGAAATGTGCAATGCCTATTCCGAGCTCAACGACCCCATCGACCAGCGCGAGCGTTTTGAGGCCCAGGAGGCGCTATTTGCAGCCGGCGACGAAGAGGCGAACCACACCGACGAGGACTTCCTCAACGCCCTTTCCATCGGCATGCCCCCCACAGGCGGCATCGGTTACGGCATCGACCGCCTCGTCATGCTCCTGACCGACGCACCGTCTATCAGGGATGTTATTTTCTTTCCGCAGTTGAAATCTATTCAGTAAGAAATGGCGTAGAATCGACGATTACAGATAGGCAAGGTCAAAATTTACGACCAATTTACGACCAAATAGGAGAACACGTTCAAAAATAGAATCCCTTTTGTTTGGGGATTCTATTTTTATGGCTTGTGCGTGGCGAATTGTATTGAGAATGTGCTACATATGACGTATAATTGCATCGGGAGGTTTTTCTATGAATAAGACTATTTCTATGAGTATAAGAGTAAGTGAAGAAGAACTGGAAAAGCTAAAGAGAGCAGCTCGTCTTGAAGCGTATTCATCATATAGTGAGTTTATTCGTCGAACGGCACTCATTGAAGCGGAATCGGTAATTAAAAAATCTGAGAAGGATGTGAAAGACAATGGCTAAAAGCATAGAAGAAAAGGTAGAAGAAATATTTAAAAAGCAATTAGATGGATATAAGGTAAAGCATTATACAAAGACTGAAGCGATAAATCCTTCCATTGATAATGCTTTGAAGAATTCAGTATCAAAATCAGGTGGAAGTGGAAATAATTATCCTGATATACGTGTCCTTATAGAAACTTCAAGTATGAGAAGAATACCTGTGATGATTGAAGCTAAAGGCACTAAGGATAGGTTAATAAAATATGCTAAGGGTAGTACAGAGATTGAATTAGTAACTAAATGGGCGACTGATTCAAAGCCTGATGCAAAGAATCCGCATAAAGCAGGCGATGATAATTATTCGGCTATACGAAATTATGCTGTAAATGGAGCTGTACACTATGCGAATGCGATTCTTGATGGAAAAGGATATGATGAGGTAATTGCTATAGGAGTGAATGGATACACTGTTTCAGATGGAAGTATAGAAGTTGAATTGGATGCTTTTTATGTTTCAGAAAAAAACAGTCGAATTCCTAAAAGAATTGCCGCGTATAAAAATCTTGCTTTCTTGAAGCAGTCTAACGTGGATAAGTTAGCAGAAGAACTAGATAAGTTAGTATTATCAGAAAAAGAGAAAGAGGAACTTGCAAAAAAAGTAGAAGCAACTCTCGAAGAAAAGATTAAAGCAATTCATCAAAGCCTTTATGAAAATGAGAAATTCAAAAAATATCTGACTACAAACGAAAAATTATATTTGTTTACTGGACTAATAATGGCTGGATTATCAACAGAAGGATTAGCTCCTATTGTGATGCCAGATTTTAAAGGAAATGATGATAAGGAAGATAATGATTCTACAATAATAACAAAAAGAATCAAAGCGTTTTTGAAAAAGAAAAAATGTAGTGATGATAAAATTGGAATGATTTCAGGATTACTTAATCCTGTTTTTGAAAAGGAAGCCTTATGGAAGCCAATTAACGGTGAAAGTTCTGTTAAAGAACTATATAGGCAGGTAAAAGAGGATATTATTCCTTGCTTAGAATCCAATCTTCATCTTGATTTTACTGGTAAAATTTTTAATTCCCTCAATGACTGGGTGAGCATAGATAACGATCAGCAAAACGATGTTGTTTTAACACCTAGATATGTGACAACGTTTATGGCGCATCTTGCTCGAACTGACAAAGATAGTTTCGTTTGGGATAAGGCTATGGGCTCAGCAGGATTCCTTGTATCCGCTATGGATATAATGATAAAAGATGCACAATCAAAAATAAAAGATAAAGATGAACTTGAAGCAAAAATAAGGAATATTAAAGAGAATCAATTACTGGGTATAGAAATACTCGGCAATATATACTTGCTGGCTGTTCTTAATATGATTCTTATGGGAGACGGTTCGTCTAATATGATAAATGACGATAGTTTTAAATATGATGGAAAATTCCCTGCGAACGTATTCTTGTTAAATCCGCCGTATAGTGACCGGGAAAAGGGTTTAATTTTGTCGAGAAGGCGTTAAGCCAGATGGCAAATGGGTACGCCTGCATACTTATTCAAGAAAATGCTGGCTCGGGACAAGGAGATGTTTATACTAAGAAGATTCTTGAAAAAAATACTTTACTTGCGAGTATTCATATGCCTGATAAATTATTTTCAGGTAAATCGACTGCACAGACGGCTATCTATTTGTTTAAGGTAGCGAGACCTCATGAAGAAGATGATATAGTTACTTTTGTTGACTTCTCATATGATGGTTATGTGCGTCAAAGTAGGAAAAAATCCACACAGGAAGTAAACCTTAAAGATATAGATAATGCAATCGATAGATATGCTGAGGTTGAAGCAATTATATTAGGGAAAAAAACAAAAACTAACTATTATACGGAGGAAAACGGATTAGTTATCAAAGATTGTATTTCTTTGAAAGGAAATGATTGGACATTTAATCAACATAAAAAGGTGAATACATTTCCTACAGAAGAAGAATTTAAATCTGCGGTGAATGATTATTTGGCTTGGAAAATAAGCTCAATTTTGAGAGGAGAAGAGTTCAATGGCTGATGTGATTTATAAAAAATTTCGATTAGGAGATGTATTTGAAAAACTTCCTGTTAATAAAGCAAATAAGAAGGATTTAAAAAAATATCCAGATAGTGAATATTGTATTCCTGTTGTATATGCAAAGTATGGTGATAATGGAATCATGTATTGGGGAAGAAAGAATGACTTTACGACTTATAATAATGTTATTTCAATTGTCTATAATGGAGTAATATCTGCAGGAAAAGTGTATGCGCAAGAGAGAGAAACAGGAATTTTAGCTGAAAGCTATTTTATACGAGTTAAAAATGTTGACGACATTCCTTTCGAAGCTAATTTTTTTATGGCTATAATTATTGAACATGTTATTTATCCAAAGTACTCGAGAGAAAACCTTGCTACGTGGGATAATCGTGTTGAGAATGAAGAAATAATGTTGCCGGTTGTAGAAAATACCGATAATCAAATAGATTATGATTATATGAAAAAATATATTGGCGGATTAATGGAATCAGGATACAAAAAACTAGGAGCATTTATGGAACGTATTGGAGTCAAAGATTGCACTAGTTCACCTCAATAGGGAAGATTTTATATGCATTATGTCAAAAGAACGGATCTGGATTACTCCAGTTGCACACGGCGGATCCCAGTGGCCGCTTTTGCGGCCGTAAGTGGCCACGGAGCGGAGCGAGTGGCCGGGTTTATTGAGTTATGAATACCGTTATCTCCTATAATGAGAACGCCCACCTATAGCGGTGGAGATTCTTATTAGGAGGT
>JAFTEI010000300.1 GCA_017453965.1 Lachnospiraceae bacterium | reverse complement strand
TATCTCTGCGGCCTGGCCCAGTCGGCTTCTCTTATGAAGTCAGTCAGCGACAAGGTGAAGTGCAGCTATGAGATCACTACGATAGAGAAGCTGTCGGCCCTGTCGGACGAAATACTGACCCGGGTAGGGGAGCTGGAGGAGGCCCTCGGTAAGCTCAAGGGCTTTGAGGAGATCACGAGGACCTCGGAGGCCGTAAGAGACGAGGTATTGCCGAAGATGGAGAGCTTAAGGAAGAGCGTGGACGAGGCTGAAATGCTTACCGGAGAAGAGTACTGGCCCTTCCCGAGCTACGGGAAGCTGCTGTTTTCAGTTTATTGAGAAACCAGAGTTTGGAGGAGACTTAAATGACGACGGACCGCTTTGAGGAGATAAGGGACAAGGGGCTTTACCGGCAGGAATTTGAACACGACAACTGCGGTATAGGAGCCATCATAGACATAAAGGGGAGGGCCGGGCACACTCTGGTGAGCGATGCCCTCTCCATAGTGGAAAACCTGGAGCACAGGGCCGGAAAGGATGCCGAGGGCAAGACCGGCGACGGGGTGGGGATACTGACCCAGATCCCGCATAAGTTTTTTGCGCGAAAGCTCAGGGAGGAGGGCGTCGACCTGCCCGGATACAGGCAGTACGGGGTGGGGATGTTCTTTTTCCCGGAAAACGACCTGGATATGAGGCAGGCCAGGTCCATGTTTGAGATAATCGTGCGAAAGGCGGGGCTTAAGCTCATATGCTGGAGAAACGTCGACGTCGACTCTTGCGTCCTCGGAAATAAGGCCAGGGCCTGTATGCCAAGGATCTGTCAGGCCTTTATCGAACGGCCGTCGTCAGCTGTAAGCGACCTGGATTTTGACCGGATGCTCTATATCGTCCGCCGGGAGTTTGAGCAATGCAGCGTGAATACCTACGTTCCCTCCCTGTCCTGCAGGACTATCGTATATAAGGGGATGTTTCTCGTGGGGCAGCTCAGATCGTTTTTTAAGGATCTGGAGGAGAAGGATTATGAATCTGCCATAGCCATGGTGCATTCGCGCTTTTCGACCAATACCGCACCCAGCTGGAACCGGGCCCATCCCAACAGGCTCATCGTACATAACGGGGAGATCAATACCATAAAGGGCAACGCGGATAAGATGCTGGCCCGGGAGGAGACCATGCATACCGGCGCCTTTTCGGCGGAGGATATGACGAAGGTGCTGCCGGTCATCTCCCAGAGCGGTTCAGATTCGGCGATGCTGGACAATACACTTGAATTTTTAATGATGAGCGGGATGGAGCTGCCCCTGGCGGCGGCCATTCTGATACCGGAGCCCTGGTCCCACAACGACACCCTGTCGCAGGAGGAGAGGGATTTTTACCAGTACTATGCCACGATGATGGAGCCCTGGGACGGGCCGGCCTCGATACTTTTTTCCGACGGGGATATCATGGGGGCCATATTGGACCGCAACGGCTTAAGGCCCTCGAGGTATTACATCATGGACGACGGGAGGCTCATCCTCTCCTCGGAGGTCGGAGTGCTGGATCTCGACGAGAGCCATATCATAAAGAAGGAGAGCCTGCATCCGGGAAAGCTCCTCGTGGTGGACACGAAGCTTAAAAGGATAGTTTATGACGAGGAGATAAAGGAGCGCTACGCCCATGCCAGGCCCTACGGGGAGTGGCTCGACAGCTCTCTGGTGACACTGTCTTCCTTAAAGGCGCCGAATAAGAAGATCCTGAACTATACACCTGAGGAGAGGGCGAGGCTGCAGAAGGCCTTCGGCTATACCTGGGAAAACTACCACGACAGCATCCTCTCCATGGCCTTAAACGGCAGCGAAGCCATAGGCTCGATGGGAGTCGACACCCCTGTGGCAGCCCTGTCCAATGAATATCAGCCGCTATTTTATTATTTCAAGCAGCTCTTTGCCCAGGTAACTAACCCGCCCATAGACGCGCAGCGAGAGGAGATAGTGACAGCCAGGTCGGTATATCTCGGGAAGAACGGAAATCTATTGGAGGAAAGAGAAGAAAACTGCCAGGTGCTTAAGATAAACAATCCAATATTGACTGACCTTGACCTTTTAAAGATACGCCATATGGACAAGGAGGGCTTTAAGGTCGCGGAGGTATCGATCCTCTTTTATAAGAGCACGCCGATGAAGAGGGTGCTGGGGCGGTTGTTTGTGGAGGTGGACAAGGCGTACAGGGAGGGGGCCAACATCCTCATTCTCTCGGACCGCGGAGTCGATGAAAACCACGTGGCCATACCCTCGCTGCTCGCGGTGGCCGCCGTCCATAAGCATCTGGTGGAGACGAGAAAGTCCACAGCCATGTCCATAATAGTTGAATCCGGGGAGCCCAGGGAGGTACACCATTTCGCGACCCTCTTAGGCTACGGGGCCTCGGCGGTCAATCCCTATCTGGCCCATGCCACGGTGGCCCAGTTGGTGGAGGAGGAGCTTTTGGACAAGGACTACTACGCGGCTGTCGAGGACTATGACAACGCCATCCTCCACGGCATTGTCAAGATCGCCTCCAAAATGGGAATCTCCACGATACAGTCCTACCAGGGCAGCAAGATATTCGAAGCCATAGGAATCTCGGAGGAGGTCATCAATGAATATTTCACCGGCACGGTCAGCCGCGTGGGTGGAATTACGCTCGAGGATATAGGAGAGGCCGCGGACAAGCAGCACAGCAGGGCCTTCGACCCGCTGGGGCTCAAGGTGGACCTGGAGCTGACGGCGCTCGGGAGGCATAAGGAGAGGAGCCAGGGAGAGCGGCACAGGTATAACCCGCGGACTATACATATGCTCCAGCTCTCCACAAAGGAGGGCATCTACGAGAGGTTTAAGGAGTACAGCCGCATGGCCGACGACGAGGAAAGCGGGAGCCTGCGGAGCCTTATGGAGTTCAATTTCCCCGAAGAGGGCATAGCTTTAGATGAGGTCGAGGGCGAAGAGTCCATAGTAAAGAGGTTTAAGACCGGAGCTATGTCCTATGGCTCCATTTCGGAGGAGGCTCACCAGACCCTGGCTATAGCGATGAACCGCCTGCAGGGCAAGAGCAACAGCGGAGAAGGGGGAGAGAGCGACGAGAGGATAGAGTCCGCGGGGTCGGAGAACGACAGGAACTCGGCCATAAAGCAGGTCGCCAGCGGCAGGTTCGGAGTCACCAGCCGGTACCTGGTCAGCGCGAGGGAGATACAGATAAAGATGGCCCAGGGAGCCAAGCCCGGAGAGGGGGGACATCTGCCGGGGAAAAAGGTCTATCCGTGGATAGCGAAG
>JAFTEI010000299.1 GCA_017453965.1 Lachnospiraceae bacterium | reverse complement strand
TCTCAAAATAATTTTTAAAGGCTTATAGCCTTTTCGTTTCTCTCCGGCAACAGAATGAAGCTGCGCTTCATTCTATCCGTTATACTTCGCGTTGTTATCCTCTCGGATAACTCTTGGTCTTTCTCTGAATTGTTCTCTTTGGGCTCGATGGATAATTACTTCCCATCTTCCCCTTTAGGAACCTTCAGGGCTGCATTGCTGTCTGTTTGTCATGGTCCGTGCGGCCGCTCTTTTTGCGGCGCGTTGATTATATTAACATCACCGTATTACATTGTCAATAACTTTTTTGCAAAAATAAATGTTTTTTTTAATACCCTTAAATCTTGTGGTCTGCTTTACCTTTTCATACAAAATACAGTATGTCTTTTCACTACAGTCCACTACTCTGACTGTCCACCGGCTTGCAGCTTTGTTTCAAACAGACGATGCCGAGACCAAAAAGTATAAGTGCTGCAACAGAAATTACTGTTCCGGCATACATCCCCTTGGGTATATATCTCATATCGATCTCATGATTTCCGACACCGGTCTCAAACGAAAGCAGCATTCCGGCTGCCGGCTTTATTTCTGCCGGCTCCCCATCCACAGTAATTTTCCACGCCTCGTCATAGGGTATGGAAAGAACGGCACACTGCTCTTCGTTTGCTATATATATGCTGCCCCTCAGATGTGAGCTGGTTATTTTCTCCAACTCAGACGGGTTTCCGGTAATTTCCCTGCTGAAATCTTTGACAGCATTCCTGTCTTCGTAATAAAAATATGCGTCCTTTATATCCATTTCGCTGCCCTTGGGATGAAGGCTTATCTCGTAAGTGTCTCCCACAGTATGAGTCTCAAGATTTACAATATTCCATCTGTAGACTCCGAAGTAGGGCCCCATATCAGTATCATAGCGGTACAGAGTCACATCCTGAATATCCGGAGCATCAAAGTAGGCATAGAGACATGCCGGTTCATCGGGACCGTTCATAATATCCCCGGTTTTTATGGAATATAAGATACAGGCGTCCTTATCCGGCTCCTCCTTCTCATAGTGCCGGTATCCATCCTCATCACTCTCTTTTAAATTCACGACCTGAGTGGAGAGTATCTCAGCCTCAGAAAACACTGCTGTGTCTCTTCCTGCCAGACTGTCGGCGATAGCCTGTTGAAATTCAAAGGGATCGTTGCCGAATTCCCGATAATCAAGCTCTGTGATCTCTCTGTTTCCGGCAAACATTATCGGCAGCGCGGACTCATTGACGTACCCTTTATATACCTTGTCCTGTATTATCTTTGTATAATTATTCGGAGTGGTATGAAACTGCGAGACAAAATGTCTTACACCCATAAGACAGTCCAGCAGCATCGTCGAGGGTTCCCCATAGAAAGCCCAGTTTCCATTATTCCTGAGTCCCAGCTTTCCAAGAAATTTCATTTTGTCCTTTTTCTCGCTGGAGCTGAAATGCGACAGGCCGGCATAGTCAAACTGCATTGCATCATTATGCGTCCTTCGGACATCCTTTTCCATCCTGTAAAAGCTCTTATCCCCCTGCTTTATCTCCTCTACGGTCGCGCCCATATCGTCAACATATTCCCTGTATTCAGCGAGAGAAGCCAGTTCTACCTGACCCATGGAATCATACATGTTATAAGACAGCTCCACAGCCGAAACGAGCAGTAGGGCAAACAACATCCACAGCGGCGCTCTTTCTCGCAGGACCTGCAATTCCGAAAGCAGCATATACGCAGCAAGAAAGAATGCGGTTATAATTATTTCTTTTAAACCTATCGTCTCATTTCCCCCCACCAGAAGAAATGCCGAATACAATACATAAATTATTACAAAGCCAATGGCCTTGATGATTCTCCTGCTGCCGTCCCTCTCTTTAAACCCCCTGTATGCGAAATATATGAAAAGAAAGGAAAGCATATATGAATATCTGTAGGGAAAGCCTATAGGCTGATTAAGTCCGTGCCATATGACATTGAGCGGATTGAAATACAGATTTATCATAAGGAAAACTATAAATACAGCCGAAAGCACTCTCTCCTTTTTTGGAATCCTGCTGTTCAGGAAATACAGGTACAGGAGGAACACAACCAGGACTCCGCAGTATATATTCGGCATTCCTGTACTCATATTGCCTTTGAAGGACGCAACGTAGAGCTTTGAAAACAGACGGCTCAGAGAAAAGGTCCTGTAAAAGCCAATGGAAATGACATTCTTTTCATCTTCCAGCGAAAGCAGGGCTGGCAGCAGATTAAATGCCGACATAGCCACAGACAGCACTGAGCTGCAGGCAAAGACGACGATGGTTTTCGTATATTTCCGCAGGTCCCTGATCGTTCCCAGTTCCAGAGCTATTTTGTATATAAACATCAAAAGACAGAATATGCATATCATAAATCCTGAGTAGTAGTTGCTTAAGACCGCGATAAATAGGGTTACCGCGTAAAGCAGACAATTCCTGTGATCGGATATCAGCCGGAAAAGTCCCAGCATTATCAGGGGAAATACAACAAGATTTGTAAAATACATGGAGAGCTGAAAATAGACCGCGATAAAGCCCATGAAGGCATAGGCTATTGAAAATATCAGGTTTATACGGCTTATTCCATGAAGGCTGCCAAGCATCGTAAAAAAGGTCAGCGAGCATAACCCCATCGTCACAGCAAGTACCAACCCCTGGGCCGCAGGTATGAATTCTGATGGAAACAACAGCGTAATGAAGTTAAGCATACTCATATAGTAATATGCCGAAAAGCCCTTCATGTTTCCGCCCAGATTTTTGCTGAAGGAATACCTGAAGTCATTATTTCCGAAGACGATGGATTTAAGATAGGAGAGATAATCCACAAACTGGAACCGTGCATCTCCTGTCATAACAGTATGGTCTCCAAAGGGATAAATACCGTGCAGAAGGTACACTACTCCCAGCATGAGTACCGGAAGAAGAAAGGCTGCAAAATATGTAAGTTTTGTACTGACTCTCTTCTGTTCGTTCATACCAATGCAGCCACCGGGCTCACTTCATGCTTTTTATATATTTCTTAGCCTCATCCAGCTGGTTATCTGTGCCGTCGGCATCGTAGGCTTCAGAATCAAACTCTATGGTTATATCCGGCGCTATTCCGACTCCCTGAATATCGTTGCCGCTGGGAGTATAATACTTTCGGTCGGTGATCTTTATGGCCGAGCCGTCGTTTAGCGGATAAACTCCCTGAACTATTCCCTTCCCAAAGGTCTGGGTACCCATTATCACGGCCAGTCCATGATCCTTGAGGGCCCCCGTCAAAATCTCAGACGCCGAAGCGGAAAACCCGTTTACCAGCACTACTATGGGCATATCTATCCCGCCGGGTTCAGCGTCATAATCTTTTTCCTCCTCCGACTTGGTCTTGGTATAAACTATGCGGCCGCCATCCATTATGATATCAGCCACTTCCAGAACCGCAGTAACATCCCCGCCGGGATTACTCCTTAAATCGATGATCATTCTGTCCATTCCGGCGGCTTTAAGCTCATCCAGTGTCTCCTGAAACTGATCCGGTGTGTTCTGGACAAACTCAATTATCCTTATATAGCCAGTAGTCCCTTCCTCCATCTGTCCGGTCACGCTGGTGCTCTCTATCTTCGCACGCTTGATCGTGATCTTGACCTGCTCTTCATCCTCGCCCCGAAGCATTACCAGCTCCACCGTGGTATCGACCTCACCCCGGCAATGCTCTACCAGTTCAGTCAGGCTCATACCTTCCACCTTCAGGCCGTCCACCTCGTAAAAGATATCCTTTTCCTGCATCCCCGCCGCCTGCGCCGGAGAACGCTTGCCTACAAACTGCTCGGCATAAAACCTGCCGGTCTCCAAATTCTCGGCGATCTGTACACCTATACCCCCAAACACCCCGGAATCGTCTTCCAGCTCCTGGTTAAACTCTTCTTCAGTAAAATATTCTGAATATGGGTCCCCGAGGGAGCTGACCAGACCCTTATACATACCCTCCGTCC
The DNA here is from genome assembly GCA_017453965.1 of Lachnospiraceae bacterium. Lineage (GTDB taxonomy): Bacteria > Bacillota > Clostridia > Lachnospirales > Lachnospiraceae > NK4A144. The sequence continues at coordinate 12,849 of JAFTEI010000299.1, read as the reverse complement.
TCGATGTTGAATCAAGCGTGTCGCTGTATTCGAGAAAGTTCTTATCCATCATGGAATTCAGCATTTCCAGCTTGGTCTGGACATCCTTATCCACCAGACTTTCCGAGGCAATAGACTTGCCTGTAAAAAGCGTATACGCAGAGCTTCCCATAAAGATAAGCAACAGCATCCCCACCGCTATTAAAAGACCCACCAATATACCGCTCCAGAATATCTTACTTTTTTTCATAATCATCCTTTCTGCAAAGCCGCCATGATACACTACTTTATACGCAGCGTTTCATGTCGTCCGTAACAGATCCTTATAGATTTTTCAGCCTCCCAAATACTTCGAAGGATTGACATAGGAACCGTTTTCCCTGACCCCGAAATGCAGATGGGGGCCCGTAGACCTTCCCGTAGACCCCACAAGTGCGATCTTATCTCCCTTGGCGACCTCTTCGCCCTGTGATACCAGAAGCTTGGACGCATGCATATATATAGATATTATCTCGCTTCCGTGGTCGATCATAATATAGTTTCCCATGCTCGAGGAATAGCCCGCGCCTATTACCTCTCCATCAGCAGCCGCATAGATGGGGGTTCCTGACGGCGCGGCAAAGTCAATGCCGTTATGCATGAGCTCCACGCCCAGAGTCGGATGCATCCTCATTCCGTACTCGTCGGAGATCCTTGTATAACCCGGACAGGGATGAGCGAAAACTCCACCTCCGTACTTGCGCGCCTCTTCGGCCAGCCTTTCTCTCTCCGCCTTGATAGCCGCCTCCATCGAGGCAATAATGGAATTCTGCTCAGCTATCATGGCCTGATATTCCCTGACCTGTGCCTCTTTATCTCCTATGGAAGCCGTATATGCCGCGACCTCCTGCTCCTTTTCATCCAAAAGTGCCTGGGCCGCCGTTGCCTCCGAAAGGGATTCATCCATGGCCTTCTGAAGCTCTTCCTCTTCCTTTTCGAGCCGCTCAGCCGTCTCATTTACAGTTTTCACAGTCTCAGCGTACTCTGCCAGCTTTTTATTGTCATAAGCCGCCACCTCATTGAGGTAAAGGGACCTGTTCAAAAGTTCTCCTATACCCTTTGAGGTAAAGATGGCCTCAGCTATGGTCTCCTCCCGGCTTTCATAAGAAGCCTTGATCCGCATCTTCATATACTCGTACTGCTGCGCACGAATCTTTTCAGCTTCCTCGAGCTCCTTCTCGGTTTCAGCGATATCGAGCCTGATATCGGCCATATTGGCGGACAGCGTATCTATCCTGTCCTGAATACTGCTTATCTCGCCATCTATCTGTGTCACGTACTGCTGCGCATCCGATTTGGCGGTCTCCAAAGACGCTATTATCCTCCGGGCATTCTCCTCCCCCTGCGCCAGGGCAGCCTTCGCGCGTTCAGCATCGCTCTTTGCCTTTTCACTGGATTTGATCTTGTCATTGGTCAAAAGCGACGAAGGCCCCGAAGAAGAAGAGGAAGAATCATCTTCTTCCTCATCATCTTCATCATCCTCGTTCTCGTCTTCCTCATCGGCATAGACAGTCACATAGCAAACCGTACATGCCGAAAAAAGCATCAGACAAACAAGTAATAATTGCAGTACTCTTCTTTTCATTTACACCTTTAAATGCTTTCTGGTGGAAGTGAAGCTTCCCAGAAAGCCTATGCCGACGCCCAGGATAAGGGCGGCAGGAACCAGTGTGAGGAAGATCTCCTCAACCGGCAGGAACTTTAACAGCGAAGATAATATTTCAAAACGCTCCGTAACGTACTCTACAATCCTGTTGTACAGAAAATATACCGCCACCAGCGGCAGCCCGGCGCCTATGAGTCCCAGCAGCATGCCCTCAAATACGAAGGGCGCCCGTACTACGAAATCAGTAGCTCCTATGAGCTTCATAATACCGATCTCCTCGCTCCTCACAGTAATTCCCAGGGCAACCGTATTGCTGATAAGGAAGATCGAGACCGCAAACAGGATAAAAATTATACCCATGGACACATAGCCCACCAGCGAATTCACACTCGTCAGCATATTTGCCACGATAGCGGATTTCCTGACCTCCCGGATTCCGTTGACCCCCTCCAGATAGGCAACGAGAGAATCCTGCATGGAAACGTCGTTCAGATATATTTCATAGTTCGCATCGTCCTCAAGAGGGTTGTCGTCACCGAAAGTGTCGGCATATTCTCCGAGATTTTCGGTCCTGAAGGTATCCCAGGCCTCTTCGGCGGATACGAACTCTCTCCTCGAAACCTCTGCACGTCCCTTTATGGCTTCGCCTATGGCGCTAATCTCCGCATCGCTTATGCCGTAGTCAAAAAACACCGTCACCGCAACGCTGTTCTGCGCCTGTCTCACAACATTCTGGAAATTTAAAACTACCGAATAGAACAGACCGAATAAAAATACACAGGAGGCTATGGTCGCAATAGTCGCCAGTGAAAAGGATTTATTTCTCCAGATATTTTTAAAGCCCTGTCCCAACGAGTAGAAGAAACTGTTAATAATCCTCATCTAAATAACCGCCCTTCCTCTGGTCGCTGACGATAACGCCCTTTTTCATTGTAACAACTCTTTTCTGCATCGCATTGACTATTTCTCTGTTATGCGTAACTACGAGCACCGTAGTACCCGAATTATTTATCTCTTCAAGCAGATACATGATCTCCCAGGTCGTCTTGGGGTCCAGGTTTCCTGTAGGCTCGTCGCAAAGCAGAAGTCTGGGTTTATTGACGAGAGCCCTTGCAACCGCCACCCTCTGCTGCTCACCTCCCGAGAGGTTGCTGGGCTTGGATTTATATTTCTGCGCCAGCCCGACAAGCGAAAGCACAGAAGGAACATTCTTTTTTATCTGCCCCGCCGGGGTAGATATGACCCTCTGTGCAAATGCAACATTCTCATATACATTTCTATCCTTTAAAAGCCGGAAATCCTGGAAAACAACTCCAATATTCCTTCTGTATCTGGGTATCTTTCCGTGACGTATCTTGCTGACATTGATACCGTTGACGAAAACCCTTCCGCTCGTGGCCTTTTCTTCCCTGAGCAAAATCTTTATCAGGGTAGACTTCCCCGAGCCGCTGTCTCCGACCACAAACACGAACTCCCCCGGTTCAACCCTCAGGGAAACCTTATCCAAAGCCGGTGATTCGGTCCTCTCATACTGCATGCATACATTTTCCAGATTTATGACCGGCTGGTCGGGATTGGAATTGTCTCTAACACGTGCCATGTTTACTTCCTTTTTTAATAATTGTATTTCTCCATATACTTCATATACTTGGAGACCATAAGAGCAATTTTGAAGGTGATCGCATCTTCAAATACTCTCAGATCCAGCCCGGTGGTCTTTTGCAGCTTATCGAGCCTGTAGACCAGCGTATTCCTGTGAATAAAAAGCTGCCGTGAGGTCTCCGAAACATTCAGAGAATTTTCAAAAAACTTATCTATCGTTACCAGTGTCTCCTCGTCAAAGTCATCGGGAGACTTGCCCTGAAAGATCTCCTTGATAAACATCCTGCAAAGAGGTATGGGCAGCTGATATATCAGACGCCCTATTCCAAGGGAGCTGTAGGCTATTATGCTTCTGTTCTCAAAAAAGATCTTGCCCACATCCAGGGCCATCTTCGCTTCTTTATATGAACGGCTCACATCCTTCAGGGACGACACGCTTGTCCCATAAGAGATACGCACCTCCGCGCAGCCCAGCTTCTCAAGCATATCCAAAACACTTCGGGCTGTTTTCTGCTCTGCATCCTCTTTTGACTTATCGAGGATCTCTCTTACTATGATGATCCCCTTTTCGTCTACCGCAGTTACAAAATCTCCGGGCTTGCTGCCGTACTGCTCACGGAGCTTTTCAAGCACTCCGCTGTTCCTCTCCGCGCCCGTCTCCACCAAAAGCACCATGCGTCTGACATCGGTCTCAAGATGAAGCTTTTTCGCTCTGTTATATATATCCACAAGCAGGAGATTGTCAAGCAGAAGATTTTTTATAAAGTTATCCTTATCATAGTGCTCTCTGTAAGCACTGAGGAGACCCTTTATCTGAAACGCGGCAACCTTGCCCACCATAAAGGAATCGTCGCTGCCTCCGTCAACTATCAGCACATATTCCAGCTGGGAATCTTCGTCGTAAACCTTGAAAAACTGATATTCCCGAATCTCCTGACTATCTGCCTGGGAGCTGACAAAGCTCACAACGTCTCCAGGCTGGATGCGGTCGTCATCAAAGGTAGATGCAAGCTTCCTGCCCTCGGTATCCATGACGCAGATGTCTTCATTCGTAATGGCCTTAAGTCCTTCTATAGTGCTCAGTAATATCTGATTTGTTATCATACGGCATCCTTCTCCTTCTGATTAAATGGCGTTTATCCCCGGTAATATCTGATTTACAGTCCTTGAGAGCTACCCCATTACCTGTTTTTGCCGTTGCCTATGATACTCCTTCGGTCAACTCTGATATTTTGTAGCCTCCCTTTTAAAAAGTCTGCGGATTATAAAGCTTCGAAGACCTGTGTACCCTCCTCCAAGACCTTTAAGCTCAGTATCCCCCAATGACACCAAAAGCCTTGAATTGATCTTCATTGAATTAACCGCCATGAATTTTTCTCCCATCCCGGCGGGAAGCCTTATAACCACGACATCCGGGATCACTGAATTAATATCATTAACTATTGAATCCATGTCAGCATCTACTGTCTGTGCGACACTTCCCCCACAGAACTTCAGTCCCTCATTGATGCCCAAAAGCTCTGTCTTTAGTGCCTCTGCGGCTTCTTCCGATGAAGTTATGGAATATATGCCCCGTTTTTCCTTGGAAAACTTACGCAGCATTCCCTTTAAAAACAGATTGCTCTCAATCTCGCGTTCTCTGGCTCTTCCGGACATATTGGCCGCCTCCAGAATATCGGAGGAGGCAAAAACCGTCATATCCGCACCTTGAATATAGTCCGCCAGCTCCGGATTTTCTGACGCGCTCAGCAAAAGCTCATGCGTTACGAAATCGATCTTATTGCAAACGTCATCATTCACATACACATGCAAAAGCCTCATGGCCTCCCTTACGGAATAGTCCTGGAGCTTCAAGCCCAATAATTCTATCTGCCTCATAATCTTCCTGTCGGAAAAATAACTCCTACCACAGTACATTTTGACCTGTAGGTCTACGCTTCGCTACGGTCGTCGCAAAGCATGCGTCCACTGGACGCATTGCGACACACGGCAAAGTGCGTGACTCAGGGCTGAATAGTAAAATCGACAGTTATAGAAATTATACCATAGTCACAATATACTTTTCAACTTTGACGGTATATAATGAATATTATGGAAAAAAAGGCTTTTTCTGCAAAAAACGGTTTATTTGCCCTCGGGATCGTCGGCAGTATCGTATATCTGTCTCTGATCTTTAACAATAATCTGTGGGTCGATGAGGCATTTACAGCCTGTATCATCCGCGGCAATCTTTCCCAGATGCTTAAGGGTACGGTCTCAGATACCCTGCCGCCCTTTTATAATATTTTCACCTGGATTTTAACCTCGATAGCAGGCTTTAATCCCTACATAATGAAGCTATCCTCTGTAATCCCCATGGTCCTGCTTTTGATGTGGCTGTCACCCTTTCACATAGCCGGGCTGTACGGAGCCAGGACCGCCGCTGTATTCGATGTCTGCATCATCTGTGCCCCACATCTGATACATTACGGAATTGAGATCCGTCCCTACAGCTGGGGACTTTTCTTTGCCACCGCAGCCGGAGTTTTTGCCCTTCAGACGGCGATTTCAGTAACCGGGCAGGATATAAGGAAAAATCTGGCCGGGCTGGTAGTCTTTTCTGCGCTTTCGGGATACACGCACCAGTATGCCCTGATTCCATCCGCGTTCGTCTGGCTTGTCCTGCTCATACATGCCCTTTATCGCCGTGCTGCCGAAAAAAACATTTTAAAAACACGTTTTGCGGCCTTCGGCGTTTTCGTCCTTGCATATATGCCTATGCTCGTGCTCACGGTCTATCAGTTGAGGCGCGCCGGCGGATACTTCTCAATGGAAACGTTGACTCTTAGCACCCTTTTGTCAGACCTGCGTTTTCCCTATGTGACGAATATTACTCCGATCTCCCTTATATTGCTTATAGCCGTACTGGCCTTATTGGTTTTATCAATAGCTGCGTCGTTCAAAAACAGTCGTTTTTTAATACCCGTTCTGATGATGGCAATTCCTTACCTGACTCTGGGCTTCGGATATATCTGCTCCATCGCGGCAGGAGGTAACCTGTTCACCTCCCGCTACCTCGTACCATCCCTCGGTCTCTTCTGGCTCGGAGCCGCCATCGCCGCAACCGACGCAGAGGGCCTGTTCAGCGGCATAAGCTTAAAGGTATTTCCCATTATTATGCTGGCCTCCCTCATAGCCGTCTACCCTCAGGAATACCAGGCCGAATACTCCTCCGGTGTAAACCGCATGACGGCGTACTTCGATGAAAACTTAAGTCCCGATGATGGCTATATCATATACGAGGACAAATATCAAATAGAGCTCTGCATGAGATATTATTATCCCGATTTCAAAAAATACGATTGGGAAAACGCCGGCGAATGCAGCGGAACCTTATGGTATTTCGAGGTTCCGGGCTACGAGGGATATCTGGACGAGGCCGCAGAGCGAGGCTACGAAGCCGAACACATCTCAAATATGGGCTTCGACAGATATGCCTTTTCTCTGTATCGGCTGAAAAGGAAATAGGTAATCAGTCTTTCCTTAGCGTCCTGCCTTGCCGCTCTCCAGAGGATTTATCCTGATGCAGGCCGCGTCGGTGATCGGCTCATTCGGAAGGCCGAATATCATCGTGTGCATCTTATCTTTAAGCACTGTCTTGGTTCCGGTACCCGAGTCCACAACGTAAAAGCCCAAAAGCTTTCCCGTCTTGTCCCGGATAGTATTTGTGACCGCTATCCAATGGTTGGAGGCAATATATTTCATTCCCACGGATTCCACTATAGCTCTGTCAAAATCCCATAGGATATTGCTGTCCACGCACTCCACATAAACACAGCCATTGTCTATATCCTCAGCCATAGCCTCTACATCCGGCACACCCTTGGTGACCATCATGACCGCGTCGACTCCGGCCACATCGTCCTCCTTAAGCTCTATGGAGTTGTCGCAGACATAAACCCCTCCCATGGAATACTCGGGCTGCTTAAAAACATTTTTGGCTATATGGTCCATAGATATGGAATATTCCAGAATGTCGGTACCGGCCACATTGTTTAAAAAGGTTATGAGGTACATCATCTGCTCCGGACTCATCCCGCCCAGATTTTCCTTGATCTCACTCTGCGTCGTACACAAATTGCGGTCTACCGCCATTTTAACCAGCATATTTTCCGTATAATAGGATGTAGAAAAGATGTGATTCATGGCATTTGCAAGAGCCGCCTCCCCACAGGTGCCGGTATAGCCGTACTGGTTAATTCCCTGCATGGAAAATTCTCCGTGTTCAAAGAACCACGGACTGTCGCTTCTTAAGGTCTCGTCAAACTTCTCACTGCCCCGGAGCGCACCCACGGAAAAGGAAGCCCAGACCTTTCCCGGAGCGGCTGCAACTATGAATATTATCATCGCCATGCATACAAATGCTCTGGCAAAACCTTTGCCTTTCATCATAAAAAATAATGTCGCTTGCGACATTATCGCACCGAGCGCGGTTGCATTTATGCAACATATTCCTATCGCGCGAGTGCGCATCCTTAGCGGAACGTTTTTGTTTATAGTAAACGGAATTAATAATTTCGTTTACTATAAACAAAAAGCTCCCGTATCCATCATAGACACGAGAGCTTCGCAAGTCAAACAACAATGTTACTTTACAAACGTAAATTTAATTACCATCCATCATGAAGTTAACAAGCTTGTCGATATCGGCGGGCTCATAAGCCACGATCTCAAGCTCCTTGATGGTTCCGTCTGAAAAGATATTCGCCATAGATACATACTGTGAAAGCTTGGACTTTAAATTAAGTCTGTCTCCCTCGCCAGTAACCAGCTCAACCTTTCCGCTACAGCTGTCAACTACCTTAAAAAACTTATCAACGTCATTAATGTTCTGAACCTTCATCTTTGTTCTCCTTTCTTCTCGATCATGCTATTTAATATGTTTACGGGTTGCATTATAAGCAATCAAAGCTTTATTATCAACTCTAAACTTTCACATAAGTTTTAAAGAATTCGGAATTTTATTGTGTATTTTTCACATAATTTACTGCTTCATTTTGTGAAAAACAGACAAAAACCTCCTTTATACTTATTAATTAGCGCTTTCTTACGACCTCTGATTCTGTTATCGTTATGAGCCTTTCTTTAAGCAGATGGCCTATTGCCCTCTTGAAAGCCGCCTTGCTCATCCCGGTCTTCTCCTTTATGAACCAGGGCTCGCTCTTTTCGTTAAAATCCAGTTTTCCCCCGTTTTTATCCATCATCTCCAAAAGCTTATCCGCGTCTTCATTCATCTGCAGATATGCCTTCTTATGCACGGAAAGATCCAGCTTGCCGTCCTCTTTAACTCCTGTGACCCTGGCATGTATCCTCTCTCCGGCCTTCAGCTCCGTCGGAAGGTCCTTACGCGGTATCAGCGCGGAGTACCTGTTGTCAACGGCGACAAAGGCTCCGAAATTCCGGCTTATCTCATAAACGAGGCCCTCTACCTCATCATCCTTAACGTAGGGCGCGTTGAGAGCAAGTACATCATAGACCTTCATACTCGCTGCCAGACGGCCGGTCTTGTCGAGATACATTTTGACAAGGACCTCATCGGAGACCGAGGGTGTGTAAGTCTGCTCTCTGAAGGGCAAAAGCAGGTCCCTTTCCAGACCCATGTCCAAAAACATACCTGTCCTGGTAACATCCTTAACCTTAAGCAGCGCCGCCTCTCCTATAGTGATAAGGGGTCTGTTCACTGTCGCGATTATCCTGTCCTTTGAATCGAGATACACAAAAGCCTCCAGCTCGTCCCCTATATCCGACGCCGCCGGTACCTGTTTTATCGGTAGCAGCACCTTTTCTTCGGTCCCATCCGACAGATATACCCCGAAATCAGTTTTTTTGACTATTTTAAGCTTCTGAATATATCCCGGTTTTATCATGGTCGATCCTCCATATATACTTTATAATCGTGCAGCAGGAACGCCGCCCCTGCGATATTAACAAAAAGATTCTGCTACCTTGAGGATAGCAGAATCTTTTAATTTTTAACGCCCCCGGCAAGAATTTTTGCCAATTCGTATATTCAGAGAGATATAAGGGAGACCGCCGGGAGCTCATGCTATTACATCGGTTAAATCATAACATCCAAATCAAGATCCGTCAATCGCAAATTTAGCCTCGCTATTATTTCTCGGCTATCACTCGGCTATCCGGAGATCTTTTTTCACAAAATCAGGTACTTTGTCATATCTGAAGAACAGCGTACAAGTCCCTCCTCTGTTCCCATACCTGTCCGGCTTATAGTGGCTGGCAATGTTTACCACCACCTCGCAGCTGTAATCCAGGTAATTATTCGACTTCCAATCCCACTCCTCTCCGTCATAATGAGCCGCGCTCATAAGCGCCTTTATATGCTCCGGATCAGCGTACTCCTTCTCCCTTACCTCTTCATACTCATATGCCTGGTCGGCGTAATGCGGCTTATATACGTTGGGGTCATAATATACTGTAATATTGTCGATATCCTCCTCAGGAAGCATCTTACCGGTATAAAGCCCGTTGTCCTCAAGGAATTTAACTGTATTCTTATACTCAGGAAAGACAGTGTAGCTTATATAATATGTCGGCTGGTCCGATGTCACGCTGTAATCCGGTGAATAAAACACCGTTCCTACGGGATCGGAATTATATGCCAGTGAGAAGCAGTAATTTTCTTCAAGATCCTCTTTAAACGCCTCCGTGAACCCCTTATACAGTTCTCCGCTTCCCTCCTGCTGTATGCAGCCGGTATTGAAGAGCAGCTCCGAATAGTCAACTGTTTCCATCACCTTATTTATAAAGTCGTCATTCATATTGTACAGAGGCATGAAGTATTCAGCATTTTTCGTCACCCTGTCCAGCATTGCCGGATCAGTATATTCAGGGAGCGTAAGCAGTCTGTAGACCTTCTTTCCGCTCTTCATCCTATACATTACGACCTTTTCCCAGCAATACTCCATCTCCGACATGCTCTGCTCTGATGTTTCATCATTGCGATGTGCAATACTCAGATCTCTGTATGTCCTGTCTTTTTCGACCTTGATCTGCTGTCCGTGTCTGGCTATGTCCTCAACCCCTTCTATATCGGTAAGCTGCATATACTTCTCAAAATATTCTCCGGCGTCAAGCATGGTTCCATCGGGCTCGTAGAAGTTTCCTCCCATTCCGTAGGTGTTGAACATGGCACAGCTTTCTACCTTACTGACCTCAGGAATATAAGTCTCATAGCCGGTAACATCAAATCTGTATCCGAGTATTATCCCTATTCCGACCACGGCCACTACAGCTATATGCCAGGGCTTTCTGAACATGGCCCTGAAATCGCTTTCAAACACTATTTCGGCTACGGCGCAGATAATGAGGGCTGTCAGTATGATGCCCAGAAATACTATGGCAACAGCTCCCTGAGATACTCCATCCATCATTACCCCTGTCAGCATGCACGCTGCGACTCCGCAGACAAATTTCACTACCCACTCCACCAGCGGAAATACGATGGAATGTCCGGCGCTTTCAGCCTTCCTGTTTTTGTATGCGATCCAGGCCAGAGCGGTGGCGATTACCGCGATAACAAGCAGCCTTATATCAGGAGCTACCGCCTCCTGGATATGTTTGATAACGCTGCCGATCTTGTATACCGAGTCATCCGTATATCTGAAACCCAGTCGTTCCGCTGTTCCTATATATGTAAAAAACGGCGATGTAACGGCATTCCATACATTAAAGCCTGCAGCATAAAAGGTAGCCAGATAAGTCTGCGAGCAGATATAAACCAGTCCCCTTACCACTGCCTCGGCGGACAGCAGGAAAATGCTGACCATAATACCCATTATCAAGGTTCCGCTTACGACCGTGCCCAGAACAGTTATCGAATAAATTCCCAAAAACAGCAGGAACAATTCGACAAACTCCACAAGCGCTTCTGCTATCAGGGCGAGCCGGAATACCCCCATGGCTCTGGCTATTATAAAGGCCAGTAAATACCCTGCCGCAGCAGTACACAAATACATCAGCAGGCCGTTTATATATAGTTTCGCAAACATCGCACTCCTCTTAATGGGCTGCGACTCGTAAAAATCGACAGTCTGGCGGCGATAGAGGTATGCGAAGCCCTGTATTGCGGTAATAAAGGCCAGTAGTGTCACAGCGAGAAAGCTGAGGTTATCAAAGCCTATCACACTGCTGAAATCGTGTACCATCACGCTCTTTAAGGAAACATCCGGATACAGGCCTCCCAGCCTGTTTATATCTCCGGTGAGCTTGACTACCGTGATCACCGGATACCAGATTATGGCCGAAAGTATATATATAGCCAAAAGCCATTTTCTCCTCATGGCTATTGCCCACTGATTCATGCTGCCTAAACTGATCTTATCCGATGATGAGTTTCCGAATGTCATATCCGACCACCTCCGTTTCACTGATAAATATTTCTTCAAGAGTCAGGGACAGGGTTTCAAAAAAGATTGTATCAATGCCCCTGAATATTGCTTCAACCGCTTCTCTGCTGCCTCTGACCGTGTAGGTATGGAGGCTCCCTCTGACGTCGTGAATAAGAATGTCCAGCTTATCCTCGACCCCCTTCAGGTCTACACCTTCTCTGAATACGCACTGGATCTTCTGCAGATTGAGCTTCATATCCTCTATATCCCTCGACAAAAGAACTCCACCCTTGTGCAGCAGCCCTACATGATCGCAGATGTCCTCCAGCTCACGCAGATTATGGCTTGTGATTATCGGTGTAAAATCCCTGTTCTCCATGTCGTTTGCCATAAGGCTTTTGGCTGCCTGCCGCATGACCGGATCCAGGCCGTCGAAGGTCTCATCGCAGTAGAGATACTTCGTGTTGGCCGCTATACCCAGGATAATGGACAGCTGCTTTTTCATGCCCTTGGAATACGAAGCGATCTTTATATTGGGCGACAAATTGAAGTTAGACAAAAGCTTATCAAATCTCTGCTGATCGAAGCCGCGATACAGCCCTGCGTAATACTTCTTCATATCGAGAGCTGTAGCATTCGGGAAAAAATAAGCCTCATCCGGAATAAAAAATATCTTTTCCTTAACCGAGGGCGCGTCATACACCTTTTCCCCGTCAATAAGAACTTCTCCGCTGTCGGGTATGAGGACCCCCGCCATCATCCTTAGCAGGGTACTTTTTCCCGCCCCGTTGGTCCCTATGAGACCGAATACCTGTTTTTCCTCTATAGTGAGGGTGATATTGTCCACCGCATGTATCTCACCAAAGGATTTATTGATATTACTGATGGTAATCATACCGCTTTCCTCCCCTCCTTTGCTTTTTTGATAAGAATGTCGATATTCATGCCGATCTCTTCGGCCTCGGAAAATATCTCATTCATCCTTTCAACTAGCTCGTCCTGTCTTGCACTTAAAAGATTTTCTTTCTCCTTCACAAAATTGCCCCTCCCCTGAACAGTATAGATAAAGCCCTTCCTTTCCAGCTCCGCATAGGCTTTTTGCACCGTATTGGGATTTGTGGAAAGCTCAATGGCGAGACTCCTGACAGAAGGAAGCGGCTCATCCGTTTGCATCGCGCCTGACAAGATCAGCCGCATGTAATATTCCGATATTTGCTCATATATCGGGCGTGAATC
>JAFTEI010000298.1 GCA_017453965.1 Lachnospiraceae bacterium | reverse complement strand
TTCTGCCGGCTCCACTGTTTCCTGCACCGGCTCTAATTCCGTTTTGTTCTCTTCCTGAAAATTTTCCAAAATTCTCAACTCCTGGCATCGCTGGCTCTGAAGGCTGTTTCGACCCTTGCAAGCCCCAGCGACAAGATCTTAATAACTACAAAATACAATACAGCTGCCCCTATCAAGGGCATAAAAGCTTCGTATGTCCGGGAAGCTATCTGGTTGGCCGCCCTCGTCAGGTCCGTCAGCGAGACATAACCGACTATAGCCGTCTCCTTTAGCAGGGTTATAAACTCGTTGCCCAGCGGAGGGATTATGCTCTTCATCGCCTGTGGCAGCACCACATATCTCATGGTCATCGCCTTGGACATACCCAGCGACCTTCCCGCTTCCATCTGTCCCTCGTCTACAGCAAGGATACCCGCCCTGACTATCTCCGAAACGTAGGCACCTGAATTGAGTCCGAAGGATATTGCCGCCACTATGATCCCGTTATTGAAGCTTGCCAGCACTATAAACCACATTATCAAGAGCTGCAGTACGCTGGGAGTCCCTCTTATGACATCCACATATATCGTCGCTATCAGATTGAGGATACTCCTGCGCCCGTCCTCTCTCTTACTGAGCTTCATAAGCGCCAGTATCGTCCCCAGTATAAGTCCTATTATCGCCGCTAATACCGCGACCTCTATTGTGACCCCAAGGCCCTGGAAATACAGCTTCCACCGGCCTTCGGTAATAAACGCCGCGGTAAACTTATCCCACAAATCACTCTTCCCCTATGTATTTCTTGACAAGCTGATCGTATGTCCCGTCTTCCTTAAGCGACTTAAGTGCGCTGTTGACCTGACTTACAAGCTGTGAATCCCCGCTCGGCATGGCTATGGCGTAGGACTCCTCTTCAAAACCGAACTGCGCCCCGTCTACAGCCTGAATCGTGTCGCTGTGTATCGAGACGAAGGTCTCGGCCGGATTCTTATCGATTATTACGCAGTCCAGCCTCTCGTTCAAGAGGTCGTTTACCGCGTCAACTCCCTTATTGTATCTGGACACTGTGCTCCCCGCGATCTCAGAGGCGATAAAATCACCGGTAGTGCCCATCTGTACCCCTATCCTGCTGCCCTTAAGGTCGTCATAGCCCGCTATGGCAGAGCCATTGGGGAGTATTACATATTGCACTGCCGTGTAATACGGGTCGGAAAAATCAACTGTTTTTTCCCTCTCCTCCGTAACCGTCATACCGGCTATGGCCAGGTCTATCTTGCTGCCTATCGATGAAACCAGGGAGTCAAACTCCATATTCTGGACCTCCACCTGCTTGCCCATCTTCTCTCCTATCGCCTTAATGAGGGCGATATCGAAGCCGTCGGGCTCACCATTGTCATCCACGTACTCAAATGGCGGGAATTCCGCGTTTGTTCCTACGATAAGAGTGTCCTTACCTGTGACTGAACCCTTGCTTCCGCAGCCTGAGAGCAGCCCGGCCGCCATAATTGCACACATACACACCGCCAACAATTTTTTCATCTCAATTCCTCCTGATCTTTTTGATTTCCCTGAACACATGTCCAATGGGCAGGCCCACAACATTACTGTAGTCCCCTTTAATGTTTCTTATATATTTTGCAAATATACCCTGTATTCCGTATGAGCCGGCCTTGTCCATGGGCTCCCCCGTGGATATGTATTCCCTGATCTGCTCATCCGTCATGGGGTAAATACTTACCTGTGTGTTTTCATGGAAGGACTTGAACTTCGTCTCGTCCCCATGCCTCCTGACGATCGTGACCCCGGTGATGACTCTGTGGGTTCCGCCCTGCAGCTCCTTTATCATCTCAAAGGCCTCGGTCTCGGTCCTCGGCTTTCCGAATATCCTGTCATCCAGGCTTACCACCGTATCCGCTCCGAGCACCACATATTCCTCATCCTCAGCACATTTGAGCTTTTCGGCTATAGCCATGGCCTTGGCATAGGAATTTTCCTCCGCAAAGAGTGCCGGATCCGGATTTTTCGAGGTCTCCGGCGCCTTGCTCTTCCTTACCTCAAAGGGTATATCCACCTTGGCAAGGAGCTCCGCCCTCCTCGGCGAAGCGCTGGCCAGGATAAGGGGATGGAACCTCCGCATCTTCCCCGGCTTCTTTATCTCCTGTCCCTCAAATCTTCTGTAGCCAGTCTCCCTGTCCACTATATTCTTAAGCTCTTCGCCTTTGGAATAGAGCTTGAGCTCGTCGATAGCCATATCCACTACCCTCGTAAGGGTCTCCGGCAAATGATTGTACTGTCCCGATATATGAGGCGTAATTATGATATTGGGCGCGTCCCAGATTCCCGCCTTCTTCGGCAGCGGCTCTGGGTCCGTTACGTCTATTGCGGCTCCGGCGATCTGCCTTTCCTTAAGTGCCTCTTCGAGGGCGTCCGTTTCCACTATGCTCCCCCTGCCGACATTTACAAAGATCGCAGTCTTCTTCATCTTCTTAAACCGCGCAGCGTTAAACAGCCCCTTTGTCTTTTCCGTGCCCGGCAGCGTCACCACAACTATATCCGCCCCGGGAAGCAGGCTGTCCAGCTCCTCCATCGTGTGCACGCTCTCCACGTAATCCGGCTTCTCGCTCACCTGATGATTCCGGATGGCCTTGACCCTGCTGCCGAGCGCGTGCAGCCTGAGAGCCGTCTGGGTCCCGATATCTCCGAGTCCCACGATGAGGGTGCTGGAATTCCAGATTCCGCTGACCTCCCCCTCGTCCTTCCACTCATGGGCCTTCTGATTCTCAATATACAGATTCAGCTTCTTCTTTAAGGTAAAGACACAGGCCAGGATGTGCTCGGAGATCGCCAGGCCATAAGCCCCCGTCGAGTTAGTTATTATGGTGTCCTCTCCGATTATACCCTCTTCCAGAAAGGGCACGACCCCTGCCCAGCTGGAATGATACCATTTTAAATGCTTATTCTTTTTAATAAGCCCGGGCTCCACATAGCCCATAATGATATCCGCCGCCATGACCTGAGACTCCTTTATCTTAGTCTCATCCGCAAATGTGATCTCGTAATCCCCTACCCTTCCGAATCTTTGCATCTGCTCGGCGTTGCAGGGTATCGTCACCAATATCTTCTCGCCCATAAAACCTCCAAAATAAAGCCGCACTCAGAACTGGCATCTGAAGGGATAAAGTACATACTGACTCAGCTTATCCCCTAAGGGTCTTTTCATCCACTCATCATAAGTTATTTTTCGACATTTTAAAAGAGTTTCCTCAAAATCTTTCTCTAAAAATTTCAAAAGCTCCCTGTCCGGGCTCCAGACTCCCATCTCATAGTGCAGGTAAAAGCTCCTGAAATCCATGTTGATAGTGCCAATCAGAGAAGAGAATTCATTAAAAACCACCTTCTGGTGAATAAAGCCCGGCGTGTACTCATATATCTCAACTCCATGCCGCAAAAGCTCCCCGTAATGGTACTCAGTGATGAGCTTGACCCTCTTCTTGTCAGGTATTCCGGGAGTAATTATCTTCACGTCCACGCCGCTCTGCGCCGCCAGGATCAGCGCGTCGCGCAGGGTGTCATCGACTATCAGGTACGGAGTGGTGATATATACCCTCTCGGTAGCCTCATGGACCATGAGCCTGTATGCGTCCAGCGCGTTGTTGACCACGTCCTTGGAGGGACCGTCGGCGAATGGTTGACATAACTTTGCGTCGCCCTCAATCTCCGCCGTCTCGCCCGGTTTACATGACCCGGACATCCCGTCAGCCCCAGAAACCGTCTCTCCTTCCACACGCGGCAGCTCCACCCTATACCTGCCATAGTCCACAGTCTTCCCAGAAGCCGCCCACATTCCGAGGAAGATCAGCGTAAAGGAATAAACTGCCTCACCCCTCACCTTAAGCGCCACGTCCTTCCAGTGCCCAAAGGGTGAGTTTATATTGGCATACCTGTCGGAGGCGTTTATCCCTCCCGTATAGGCGATCCTGCCGTCTATGTCCACGAGCTTCTGGTGGGTCCTGTGGTTAAAGAAGAAGCGGTTGAACCCGTTCTCCACGGGATTGAACTTGACGATCTCCACCCCCACGGAGCTCAATTCATGCACTGTCGTGTCGGAAACCTGAAAGACCGAGCCCGCGTCGTCGTATATGAGCTTCACCTCTACCCCGCTCCTGACCTTCCTTTCGAGGACCCTGCAGATATGGCTTAAGACCTCTCCGTCTCTTATGGTAAAGAAGCTCATAAAGATGAAGTCCCGGGCCCTGTCCATCTCCTCTATCATATCCTTAAAGGCCTTTTCTCCCAGGGTAAAATATTCCATATCTGAAGCTTCATACATCGGATAGCCCTGGTGAAAGAGAAAATTGGAGATCTTCCAGGCTCCCCTGTTTGTTTGAGCCAGCTTTTCGACCAGCTCCGGCCTTAAGATCTGCTTTTGGCAGGCCTCGTCGATATGGGCCTGTATCCTCGCGTGCTCCTTGCGGTTGACGTGCCTCATTCCCCAAAGCACATACATCACCTGCCCCGTCACCGGCAGCAGCAGGGCCACCGTGAGCCAGTAGAGCTTGTAGGAAGCGTTTCTGTTGTCGGAGATCATCGGCAGGAAAATTATGAGGCTTATTACCTCGACTGCAATATAAATATATAAGGAATGCTGCCTGAGATAATACGCAAGGAAAAACACCAGCGCGATCTGGGCGATGACGAGTGTCAATATGATGGCATACCTGATGAACTGCCTTAAATATCTGTGTAATCTCTTGACCATAAAATAATATTTTCCTTACGCCGACCCTGCGCTACAATCCAAAAGGGGCTGTGGATACAGCCCCTTCAAACTCAAACCTTCGTTTTATTTATAGAGCTGGCTCAACCTCTCGACTTGAGATTTGCCATCTCCTGCTGCGAGGTCGGCAGCAGCAGCGAATCATATCTGTATATGATGTAGCCCGTGCAGCCTGCGTTTCTAGCCTTGTCCACCTGAGTTGCAAGGTTGGCGCTGGAAAGTCCCCAGCCCTTGTCAGAGGTCGACGGCTGTCCTGCCCTGTAGAGCGCCAGTCCCACATACATGGGGATACCGGCCTTGTTGAGTGCCTTCCACTGTGTGAGCCTGTTGGAATACATCGTAACATTTCCCGCCGCACCGTAATTATCTGTCCAGTAGATCTGAGGCGCTATGTAGTCCACATATCCGGGAGTTGAAAGCCAGGTATCTACATCTGCTCCCATTGCTCTGTTGTTCTCTATATTTCCCTGGGGAGATATGCCGAATACCTTGCCGGCCGAAGCGCAGACATTGTGCACAGATGAAACCATGCTGTTGAGGGCTGCCGCTCCCAGCGGAGGGAAATAGTCGTCAAAGTGTATGCCGTCTACGGGATATTTTGCCAGGATCTCCTGAACTCCGGCCACTACGTTTGCGGTGGTGGCAAGGGCGGGATTTCCGGAAACAACTCCGTTCCTGTAGCCGTAAGGATTTATCCATGCATGAAACTGCAGTCCCTTTGCATGGGCTATGCTGACCATATCCGCAAGCGGATCGAAGCCGGGATTGCCGTTCAGCATCGTCGTGCTCCAGGGATAGATATTGGAGGGATAGATCGCGTCGTTGTGCGAACGGACGTGCACGATAACCGCATTGCCTCCGTTAGCCAGAACTGTATCGCACATGGCCGTAAAGTTTGCGTCAAAGCCTGCCTGCGCCTGTCCCTTTAAATGGTTCTGGATGTCGAGAAAGCTTATCCACACTCCCTTAAAGCCTGTGGGAGCCGCTGCCGCCCTGACCTCCTTCACATTTACCGCGCTTGCTCCAAGCAATACTACGGCGCTTAAAACCACCGCCATAAGCTTCTTAAATAACCTCATTGTCTCTCCTTTCACTTTTAACTTATTCCTACTTATATACTCCTGCAAAACCGCTTGCTGAACCCATATCCTTTACCTCCAGAGAGTCCTTTTCCCTTATGAACTGGAGTGAAATGCTGTCATCCTTGTATTCAGCGGTCCTGCCCTTTGCTTCCGCGACTCCGGTCAGCTCCTTGTCACCTGAAAAAGTGAATTCGAAGGAGGTCTCTCCGCCGGGCTCGAGATTAAGGCTCATATTCCCCGATTTAAAGCTTCCCTCCCAGGAAACCGGCGCGTCGCTCTCGCTATTATATAATTCGAAGGTCGAGAAGTCAAAAACGGTGTTATTGTCCAGGTCGTAGACGAAAATCTCTCCCGATACAGCATTGACTGCCAGCATTTGATCCATCTCGTCGCCATCGGGATTCAAAACGCTGTAGGTATAGTAATTCTCTCCGTCTATGAAGCTCACCTCGCTGTAGACTGGCTCGCAGCCCTTGTCGGCCAGCTTTTCACCTATGAGGACATCCGCGTCTTCCCTGGAGATCTCCGATATGGGCTCCTCCGGCTCTGCGTCTTCGTCTTCTCCGCGATCCTCATATCTTTCCAGATCGCTCTCATCCGCTATGCTGATTTCCCCCTCAACGGAATCCTCAACCTTGCCCTTGTCCTTATCCTTGTCCTTCTTTCCGCAGCCGGCAACCGCCGCGGCCAAAAGGACGAGCAATATTGTAATATATAATTTTTTCATCACTCAAGGCCTCTTATATCACTGATTCCAATACTTAACTATAGTTCTTGCTTCCTCGGAAGCGGTCCTGTCTATATAATTCTGCAGTGCTGACCTGTCGGTGCTGTTGTCGATAAAGCCATGCTCTACGATAAGACCCGGAATGCCGTGGGAGGCCGACGTTCTTATTACTGAGTAATAGTCTCCGTTATCTCCCGAACGTGTCTTTGCACCTCGGTTATTTATTCCCAGAGCCCCCGATATATTCTCTGCCAGCTTACTTGCCAGCTGCTTCTTTGCATACTTGGAATTTACCGAATAGTAAACCTCCGTTCCGCTGGAGCCTCCGCTGTTCATATGCAGGCTGACGAACAGGTTGCAGCCCTTGTCCTTTGCCTTCTGCGTCCTGTCGGTAAGCGATACATAGGTATCGTCGCTTCTGGTCATATAGACCTTGGCACCTCTGGATTCCAGTTCTTCCTTGACCTTTTTGGCATATTGCAGATTGAGATCCTTCTCCTTCACACCGCTTGAGGTCGCTCCGCTGTCAGAACCGCCGTGTCCCGCGTCGATCATTACTACCAGGTCGCTGTCATTGCTCTCCGACGAAGATGAGGACGATTTTGACTCCGAACTCTTCTTCGATACCTTGACCCTGACTCTCGGAGCGGCTATCGACGGGTCGTTCTTGGAGAACGCCACCAGATATATCCTGTACTTATCCGGTATTGCAGTATCATGCGCATGGAGGTCATCCGCGCTCATATATACGTATTTGGCCGCCAATGAGGACGAATCACCGCGCAGATAATACTTCTTGTCCTTGGAGTCGTATTCCTCCACCTGGAACCTGTATCCCACATCGTCATTTACAGTGACCTTATCCGGCGTCGGCTTCACCTTGACATTCGTATCTACCTTGCCTCCTGCCGCGACCGTATAGCTGGACTTTTCCATCTTGATCTCGGTGGGATTCATATACCTGACTTTACCCTCCAGGCCCCTTACGTAGCCATCGTGATTCTCGCCTATGGTCTTGTCGTTCTTATTGTAATAGACAGCGGCTACGGCATATTCCGCCACGGTATTGTAAGGTATCTGATATGCGCTCTTGTCCTGATACTTATAGACCTTCTTCGTGGTCTTCATATCGATAAGGACCGTATCGGTGCCCACCTGTATATCGTAGTTCTTTGTCTTCTTATTATAGCTGTACAGCCTTCTGGTGAGCATGTACTTGATATTGCCCGACTGCTTGCTGTTCTTGCTGTTGTCCTTCCAGGTCACCTCTGCGTCGGCGCTTACCGAACCGGCGGTATAGGCTGCCTCATAGAAGGAGGCCTTCACGCTAGTGGGCTCGAAGGGACGTCCCATCTCGCTGGCGGAACCCGTCTCTCCCTTAAGACCTATTCCCTTATTCTCATCCACCGCTTCCGTCGTCTGCGAATCGCTTCTGTAGGGCGTGACCTCACAGGTATAGAGCACTCCGGGCTCGGCGTTCTCTACGACGATCTTACGCTTGTTGTATATGTCCTTCAATTTGGCCCTGGTGGACTTACTATAGGCAAAGCCACTGGGGGATACGATCTCTCCGTATTCGTTGGTACACTTTATGTAATAGCCTGTCGCTCCCGATACCTTGGACCAGGTGAAGGTGAGCTGCGTAAGCGAATCTACCTTTGCAGTCACAGTAGGCGCCCCGGCCTTGACCATCTGCGTATCGTAAATTATCTTATCGGGGTCTGTAATATGCTCCTTTTTCTTGATCGGATTGGCGTAAAATACATAGGTGCTGCCGTGGGTCAGCCCCGTGATCGTTGCATTCACATAGCCCGTCTTGGTGTTTACGGTCCCCTTTATCTTCTTTTTCTGTATCTTGTTTGCGTTCTTTACCTTTGCGTTGGCAGCTGCCACCTTAAACGCACTGACCATCTCAGCCCTGCTGGAGGCATTCACAGAAGCGGTATGCGCGTAATCCGAAAGTCTCACATAGTAGACCATATACGAGTCCGCACCGTCCACCGCATCTATGGAAACGCTGACCCCGCCGGTCGTGCTTGCCGCCACCTTGAATTCCTTTATGTCCTCGAGGGTCGGCTTGACGCTCAGGGCTTCGCTCATGGCCGTCGTGGTCGTCATCGTCTTAAGCTTGCCCGACGAATCCACGTAGCTGTTCTTATAGACCAGCTGGACCTTATAGTAATAGGTGGTCTCAGGAGTGAGATCCGTAAAATGATAGGTATAGCTTGCTCCGTTGTAGGACAGCCTTCCGCTGCCTATGACATCGTTGATATTTGAAGCCCTTAAAGACAGTACCTTCTTATAGCCCGAGGTCTTGCTGGTGGAACGATATACGGCATACCAGGAATCCTTGGGATACTCA
>JAFTEI010000297.1 GCA_017453965.1 Lachnospiraceae bacterium | reverse complement strand
TCCGCCTCATTTCCCTCGCAAAGCTGGTTATTTACGTACTTAAGTATCTCCGAGGGTTCTCCGCCCATTAAAGCCCTGTTTTTGATAAGGGTCTTCGCAATAACCATGAAGAGGGCCGCAGGCACTCCCTTACCCGAAACGTCGGCCATAACCATAGCTATATGGTTATCATCGAGCAGGAAGAAGTCGTAGAAATCTCCTCCTACCTCCTTGGCCGGATTCATCGTGGCATAGATATCGAACTGCTCCGTCTTCTCCGGGAAGGGCGGGAATATCCTCGGCAGCATGTCCGCCTGAATCTGGGTAGCTACGTTGAGCTCCGCTCCTATCCTCTCCTTTTCCGCCGTGACCTTGGTCAGGTTGTCGATATATTCGGTAAGTGAGGCCGACATATTGTTAAAGGATGTGGCCAGGTCACCTATCTCGTCGTTTTCAACGATCTCAGCCCTGTGGGAAAGATCCCCTCCGCTGATACGCATTACGTCGTCCCTCAGAGAGATCAGAGGACTGATTATACGCTTTGTAAAGGCTCCCGAAAGAAGGGTGACAGCCACCGTTATAACTATCAGCACCATGACCAGCAGCGTAATGGTTATGCTTATGGTCCGGCTTATGGAGCCTGTCGTGGCATCGGTTCCTTCATCGATAATATCCGAGATCTGCGAAACAGGGTCTGAAATACTCTCCGCCGGTATGCAGATCACGAGGGTCCATTCTGTCAGCCCGATCTCCGAATAGGAGTAGTAAATATTCGCGGCAGTTCTCGTGATGCCGTTCCTTCCGTCCAATATCTGATCCGCGACCTCAAAGATGGGCTGGCTGGTATCCGTCCTTATATTGCTGAGCTCCTCGGAATTCTTGTCCATATAGGGAGAGGCAATTACATCCCCCTCCTTATCGACTAAAATCACATAGGAGCCATCATTGCTTTCCAATGCAATGATAGAATTGAGCATGTCCGAAACGAGGATATCCATACCCACAACTCCGGCAACCTCGCCCTTTTCATTGTGGAAGGGCATGGCACAGGTTATGGTCAGTCCCCTGCCGTAGTTATCCAGATAGGTGTCCGTAAACATCACCCCGTCCTTGTTCTTGGCCGGCTCATACCAGTTAGAAGCGAAATAGTTATAATACGACTCCTTTCCGGGTCCGGGATCTGCCAGCTGTGACGAGGGATCGTAGCTTATGAGCACTCCGCTCTCTGTTCCCAGAAATATGGTGGCGATCTCCTGCTTGCCAACTGCGATGACCGACGAACACATGGGCTCTATATTGCCCAGAAGCTCCATCTCCTCCTGAATATCGGCGAGCTTTATGCTTTCATCCGCAAAGTCCCTCATGAGCACGTATTTTCCCTGATTTTTCTTATCGGGAGGAAGCACAGGGACCGGATTATAGTGTGACTTATGCTGGTACAGATATTCCAGGCTGCTGCTTAAGCTCTCTACATAGCCCGAGATCCTGTTAAGCTGCGCCCCCGCATACTCCGCACGGCTGTCCGCCACGTTTTTACGGTTCTGCTCCATCTGCTCAGTCAGAGCCTGCGCTGCCACGGAACTGGCCGAAGCTCCCAGCCACTCACTGTCCTCGATGACCCGGCTTCTGATTATCCCCATGCCCATCATGGCGATTATACTGCTTATTACCAGCGCCACCAGGGTAAATCCCAGCAGCATGCGCTGGACTCTTTTGGAAATCGACTTTCTCTTCATCATATTAAATTACTTTGTCCTCCGGTAAACACCATATTATTGGCCTTAGCCTTATCCACATCCCTAAATATCACATATCACGGTATAGTTATCGTGCCAGGGCTCCACGACCTCGGGATGCTCTTTCACTTGGCCGCTTATAAAGTCTTTAAGCTTCTCCCCGGTGAAGCTCTTAAGCTCCCCTGAGTCCACCTGCGCAAAAACCGGACAGCCCTCCGCCAGGGCGATGACCCTCCTGTCCTCTTTTTCCATGATTCTTAAGGGCCAGACCTCGCATACAAAGGGCTTATCCTCAGGATCTAAGATACAGCCCTCCTGATTGAAGGGGCAGCGGGCCTCCTCCTCAGGATCGTCAGTCTTATATTCATTGTCCAGATCTATTGTAAATACATCGTCCCCTATGGACTTAAATCTGGCAAAGGGATATTTTTTCTCCAGCCGTTCTTTACTTTCCCTGTCAAAGGGAGGGGTCTCCCATAAGCTCTTTCTCCTGTAGGAGCAGCAGAACTGACACGACTTACAGTCACTCTTTTTTAAAAACCTGCTAAGCATCCAAACCTTCCTTACATCACAATATGTACATAATTCATACCGTCCGCATAATAGTGGGACGACCTTAAGGCTCTGTGGAGAATGAGCTTTAAGCCGATAAGGTCCTCCTCGGGCACGTTTTTTTCCGCCCTGAAGGGTGTTACGCTCTCCCCCTCATACTCGAAGTCGATAGAAACACTGTCGTGAAACCTGACACAAACCTTCGACTTTATGTCCTTATTCTTCTCCATCAGCCTGATATGCACCTCTTCTATGCAGTTTTGCACTCCGAATATCTCTTTCATCGTCAGCTTATGCTTCATGAAAGCATATTCCTCGAGGCCCTCGTTAAACAGGCCCAGGCTCTCCGGATCAGAGGTGAGGGTCCCCTCATACTCCTTAAGCGGAGTTGCCCAAGGGGGCAGAATCGGGTTTATGCATACTATACTGGTCAACAGGATCAGTACGGGTATTCCCACTACTATTCCCATGACGAAATACGCCGCAAAATAACGTGCAAAAGCAGTTTCCGGGTAGATCAGCTCCGCTATAGCTCCCGCAATGGCCGAAAGTACAAAGAGGATGGAGCCGTATTTTATATATTCCTGACGCCTTTTCAAAAAGACCGTTCCGTTGGCAGGAGGAATCTTATGCCACAGGGCCCAAATGCCTATTCCTACGATGAGGTCCGCCACACATTCACCCAATATATCCGTAATAGCCACAGACGAAAGGCCGCCGGCCAAAATGCAGCCCGCGCAGCAGCCAAAAGCCCCGTAGGGACCGAAGACCAGTCCCATGATTATGGCCAGGAAGTTCTTTATGCCTATGCTGTCCCCGAATCTCAAGAACCCTGTCCGGCGCACGGAAAAATCCAAAACAAAATAGATGACCGCACAGGCGATGAATATCTGTATATATCTGCGGATCCTACGTCTTTTTTCCACGCTTCTGACTACTCCCGAATTTTTTTGTGACCGCCGGATCGGCTATCAGGATACCCGCGATCAGGAGTACCCCGGCAAAGAGCTTAGGCGCTGTTATATTCTCCTTTTCCGTCCCGAAAAGACCCGCCAGGATCGGCGACATCAGCATCGTCATCAATATCTCCGTTGAAAAGATCAGCGAGGTATTCAGTGCACTCACGTACCTCTGGGCATAGATCTGTACGACTCCGTAGAGCCCGCGGATGAAAAAGCTTATAAAAAGCACACTGCCCCAGAATGACGGATCATCGGGTATGTCAAGAGCACTCTTTCCAAGGGCGGACTGAATGAGCCACGCTGCAACAGCAAAGACCATGTTGAAAAAGAGCTGTCCCATGGCCAGTATGGAGGGATTGGACTTTGCCGTAAGTCTTTCCGTGGTAATTATATATACCGCAAAAAAAACATCGGCGATCCATAAGTACAACACGTTTATGCTTATAAGGCTCTTAAATCTAAAGCCCATGAACATCAAAATTCCCAGAAACGCCACAGCTATGGCTACAATGATGTTCTTTTCGGGCTTCTTTTTAAATACGATAAACGAAATAAGCGGTATGAATATAAAATACGCCGAGAGCACACACGCGCTGACAGACGCCTCCACACCCTGGGAGCCCAGAAGCATAAAAATATTAAAGCCGAAAAGCTCCAGCGACAGCAGAAAGCTCTGCCCCACCTGAGCCTTGTCCAGACGGAAAAGCTCTC
>JAFTEI010000296.1 GCA_017453965.1 Lachnospiraceae bacterium | reverse complement strand
TAGCTCAACGGTTTCATGGTTAATGCTAAAGCCATCAGTTCCCAGAGTCTTAGCTTTTATCCTGTCCTTTGAATTCAGGGCTTTAAGGGGCAGGGGAGTGCGCTTGGACCCGCTGGTTATGAGGTGCACCGCGTCCTTCCCTTCATTTTCGGTATATTCCTTTACTCCTGCCTCCTTAGCGGCTTTCTTGGCCTTTTCAGTAATGTCCACCGGCTTATATCTGTCCATCTGTATAATGGTATCCGCTATCGGGAAGAAGGCTCCGAAGCTTCCCGCGACCAGTATGGTGGAGATCCCGGCCTCTTCAAAGAGGGAGCGGATGCGTCCGATAAAGGGTATTATGGGCTCCTGGCTCGAGCTTATCACGCTTTGCATAAGGGCATCCCTTATCATAAAATTCGTGGCGCAGGTGTCCTCGTCTATGAGGAAGAGCTTTGAGCCACTCTCCGCCGCCTCTATCACATTTGCAGCCTGAGAGGTAGAACCGCTGGCATCTTCCGTGGAAAAGCTGCGCGTACTCCTCCCGTCGGGGAGGTCGCGGATAAAGAGGGAGATATCGACCCCGTGAACGCTTCTGCCGTCCTCGGAGCGAAGCTTCATGGCGCTGATATCAGTGAATACGAATTCCCTGCCGTCGCCCTCTATATGGTCATATACGCCCCTCTCCAGGGCATTTAAGAGCGTAGACTTGCCGTGGTAGCCTCCTCCGACTATGAGGGTAATACCTTTTTTTATCCCCATGCCGGTGATCTTCCCGCGGTGCGGGGCTTCGAAGGTCACCCGCAGGGAGTCGGGAGAGGTGAAGGCCAGGGCGTTTTTCATCGGTAACTGTGATACCCCGCTGGCCCTCGGCAATGTCGAGCCGTCGGCTACGAAGGCAGTCAGGCCCTGCTTTTCCATTTCCCTCCGGATAAAAGCGCGGTCGTCAGCCAGGAATAGGACCTTTTCGTATTCAGGAACCAGCTTTGGCCTGAACAGCAGGGCTTCATTTACGCAGACCGGCAGGAAATCGAATAAGATCTTTATAAGCTCCCTGGAGGTTATTGTACGGCCTCTTGCGGGAAAGCCGACCTCAAAGCGGTAGGCTACGGAGCCGGTTTTCGGGTTTATCCGGCAGGAGCTCCGCTCAAGTACCTCCTGTCCGGGGGAGCAGGTGGCTATGAGGCCACTGTGGCCGGAGCCGGCGGCCTTGTGGTCGTATTTTGAGGCTGCCCGGTGAAAACGGCGTATCAGGTCGTCGGATAGGGCTATGCGCCTTTCCTTTGTTTCGTAGTATTCGGGTGGAAATTTCGCCGACTTACCCGGTACGAATATGGTCAGGTGAGAGGGGGAGGCGAAAGGGTCTCCCTGTACGTGGTCTATTGAGAGTATATATCTGCCGAAGCTGTAGGCGCCGGCAGTCTGTTTATAGGCAGGATAGCCCTTATGGTCTATTGCCTCAAGGGTGCGCTGCAACTGTTCTGAATCCTTTGAATCATTGTAATTGCTCATGAAAAATTCTCCTTATTTTGTTTTATCGCATTTTCTTATTATGTTACGGGTTTTTGTTTTTTTCAAGGCAACTGTTAACAGCCCGGAAATAATGCCATATGTGCTGAGGGCCTACCCTTATGTTTTAAGTTTTTCTTTCGTTGCCTGAACGGTGGAAATAATGTATCATGAAAGTAAATATGGAGGTGATTTGTTATGAGTGAACAGATGGCAAGACTAAACGCTATACACTTAGAGGACCAGTCAATGGTAGAGATAATCGAGCATCCGCTGGTGCAGCATAAGATAACGAGGCTTCGTGACAAAAACACGGGAACCAACGAATTCAGGAGCCTGGTTACGGAAATAGCTACCCTTATGGGCTATGAGGCCCTTCGGGACCTTTGGACCCAGGAAATAGAGGTGGAGACCCCTATATGCAGGACAAAATCTCCGGTCATAGCCGGAAGAAAGCAGGCGGTGATCCAGATATTGAGAGCGGGACAGGGGATGATACAGGGAATACTTTCCCTAATTCCCACTGCAAAGGTCGGGACCATTGGCCTTTACAGGGATCCCGAGACCCATAAGCCGGTGGAATACTACTGCAAGCTTCCGGATCCCATAGAGGAGAGAAGGATAATAGTTACCGATCCGATGCTGGCAACCGGAGGCTCCGCGATAGATGCGATAAATGCGATCAAGAAGCACGGCGGAAAGATGATAAAATTCATGTGTATAATCGCGGCTCCGGAGGGAGTAAAGGCCCTGCATGAGGCTCATCCCGACGTAAAGATATATATAGGGCACCTCGACGAGAGATTAAATGAAAATGCCTACATAGTTCCGGGACTCGGAGATGCCGGAGACAGGATATTCGGTACAAAGTGATACCGCTTGATTGTATACAATTTAAGTGATAAAATAGTAGCGATAGTAGGTATTTATCGGTTTGGGAATTGTTCGATCTGATCAGTTTTGATTCCCGAAGGCTCAAGGAGGTCTGCTATGAGTGTAAACGGAATTTCGGCAGCCAATTCAAATTCATATTATTTCAGCGCATTATCCAGCGGAAAGAAGCAGCCGACGGCTGCGGCAGGAGCTTCTGAGACCGCGATCCTTGAAAAGCAGGAGAGGATGACCCGGGGCTACGATGCGGGGGCAGAGAATATCACCTCAGCAAAGAGCGCGGCGAATATAAGCGACGGGGCTATGAGCAATGTTGCTGACTATCTGCAGAGGATAGACGAGCTGGCAATTCGTATGAGTAACGGCCTTATGTCGGACTCTGACAGGTCGATCTATCAGAACGAGATAAACCAGATGGCCGACGGTATCGGAGATATCATTTCAAATACCAAGTATAACGAGACCTCGCTTCTCAATGGAGGGAACGTCAGCATCGCGACGGATGCCAATGGAGGGCTTGCGCAGCTAGGACTTACGGACCTGCCTGAGCTGTTGAAATCCCTGAAAGAGGGAAATTACGATCTGGACAAGATAGAGGAGACTTTAAATAAGGTTTCCGAGGGAAGGTCCAAGGTGGGGGCCCAGAGCAACGGCTTCGATTATGCGATGAACGTCAACCGCCGCTCGGCATACGACCTCACGGCCAGCTCTTCGAGGATGGGAGATACGGAGTACGGCGAGTATGTTTCCAGGCTTAAGCAGAATCAGGCCATTCAGAATTACAGGAACATGATGCAGAAGAAGACCATGGAGAATAACCAGAGAGTGTCAAATAACTGGTTTGCAAATATGTAAGGATACAAACGCCCAAAGTCTAAATGACGATTTGAATTCATTCAAATCGTCATTTGTCTTTGGGCGTCAAACAACACGAGCAAGTAGCAATTTACACAGTAAATTAGCGGATTGCGAGTGTTGTAGAATTGCGAGTGTTGCTGAAAGCAACGGAGCAATTCGTTGTATCATTCATTTTTTATAAATACCGGTTTGATACGCCTGTCTATAAACTTGAGTACAAAGTAATACATCGCCGTGTCGATGGGAAGCATTGCCAGCGCGGTTATAGTGCGTCCGGGAAGTATGGCGAGCAGAGCCTTACCGTAGAGGATATTGAGCCATAAGGAATTTAAGCCCACTGCAAATACCAGCTTCACCGCAAGGACAGTGAGAAATATTCTCAGCAAGGAGGGCTTCCTGTGGTAGAAGGAGCCGCCGTAGACCAGGCCGGTGAGGATAGAGGTTATCGTAAAGCCGGGAAAAAACGGGCCGGTAGGGTTGAACATGAATTTTACCACGTCCAGGATCCCGCCGAAGATCGCACCTATAGCGGGCCCGAAGAGGAATTCCACGATCCTGTTGGGAAGCTCGGCAAAGCTTATCCTGATATATGAACCTATGTTGATGGTGGTCAGTTGGTTTATTACCACAGCGAGGGCACACATTATCCCGCAAAATGCGATGGTCTGTATTTTTTTTAGCTCTTTAAAAGAGTCTGTCCAGTTGCGTGTAAGCTCTTTCATTTTTACCTTTCCGCCGCCCCTGGCGGCCTGCCTGTCTATTTTGTAACATATCCTTATTACAGTCAAGAGGTAACTCTACTTGTTATCGAAGGCAAATTTCATTATAATAATTCTGAATATACTATTATGGGCTGGAATTAGATGGAAAACGAGCAGGAACAGAATGACTTCATCGTTGACGGCTATAAATACAAGTCGGAAGAGGACGCGAAACGCGCCAAGGATGAGATCAGGAAGGTCAGTTATATAAAATCGAAATTGAATTATGACGAGCCGGAGAGCGTTCTCGTGATCTACGAAAAAATGCTGTCGGGGGATGTGTTTTCTACTCCGACGGGCTATGTCTTTTTGCGCGAAATTCGAAGCGTCCTTTTGGATAAGGGGATAGATAACGAGAGAATCACCTCTCTTCCTCCTTTTTCGGCCTATTCCATGGGGGCAGAGCGGGTAAGGAAGGACCCGGTTCCGAGAATAGTTCCCGCCAAGCCGAAGATCGAATATCATAAACGCTTTATCGCCTCGGTCATTTTGAATATAGTTCTCCTCGCTGTCATCGTGGCGATGTATATCATAACCGTAGAATCGGAAAATCCCAATGTTTTAAATTATGAATTTGCGGTTCAGGACAGGTATGCCTCCTGGGAGCAGGAGCTGACAGAGAGGGAGAAGAAGATCAGGGAAAAAGAAAAAGAGCTGGGAATAGAGACTGAAACTAAGGAAAAGGATGAGGCCGGCACAGATCCGGAGGGTGAATAAATGGATGCTGTAAAGATATTGGTAGTAGATGATGAAAGCAGGATGAGAAAGCTCGTCAATGATTTTCTTTCGAAGAAGGGCTATAAGGTATTGGAGGCCGGAGACGGCGCTGAGGCGGTGGATATTTTTTTCAGTGAGGAAAATTCGGATATCGCCCTTATCATTCTGGATATAATGATGCCGAAGATGGACGGCTGGCAGGTGGTCCGTGAGATACGGCAGTTTTCGAAGGTGCCGATAATCATGCTGACAGCGCGGACAGAGGAGCACGACGAGCTCTTAGGCTATGACCTCGGTGTGGATGACTATGTGTCGAAGCCCTTTTCGCCTAAGATACTCGTAGCCCGCGTAGAGGCGATACTTCGCCGCACAAATTCCAATACCGAAGAGGGAACTATCGAGGCAGGCGGTATTGTTATGGACAAGGCTGCCCATTCGGTTACTATCGACGGCAAAAGTATAGACCTTTCCTTTAAGGAATTTGAACTTTTGACTTATTTTATGGAAAACAAGGGCATTGCACTTTCCCGTGAAAAGATCCTGAATAACGTCTGGGACTACGACTACTTCGGCGATGCCCGGACGATAGATACCCATGTAAAAAAGCTTCGCGCCAAAATGGGCGATAAAGGCGACCTCATAAAGACCATCTGGGGGATGGGATATAAATTTGAAGCGCAATAATATCCATAAAGACATATAAATGCATTGTTTTACGCCGTTGAAACGATGAATATGATATAACTACCATAAAAACTACCAATTAGATTTTTGGTAGTTTTGGGAGGAATATTTCAATGGCGAAAAAGAACGAAGTCAAAGATACCGGTTTTCCGGGTATAAAACAGCGTCTTAGTGATAACAAATATATCGTAACGCTGGATTACGGCCGTCAGAAAAAGACCGATCCTAAAACCGGTGAAGTCAGATTAAGGCAAGTTAAAACTACAAGGGTCGTTTCAACGCTGAAAGAGGCCAAAGCTCTGCTTGGCGAAAACAGCGCCGTCAAAAAGAGAAAAAAGATAACGGCAATCGCGGGCAGGATTCCCTTTAACAAAGCAATATCAGAATATATGGATTATTATTCTGCCGAGTGGAGCACATCGCACAGGGAAAGACAGGAAAGCTATATGCGCCGAATGAACGCATACTTCGGGGATGAAGATGTGCGTGATATAGATACCGGCAGGATAGAGGATTTCTTTAAGTGGTGTCGTGTTGAAAACGCTGTTTATAGGGCGATATCCAACAACACCATTGAAAAGATAAAGTGTATGTTGAACCACTTTTTTAAGTGGATGAAGAAGAATTACAATACCTATGATATACACCAAAATCCTGTGCCGGATGCCGAGGTGGGGAAGAAGGAAAGATTTGTCCCTGCAGAATTGACTGTTGAAAATATGAACGAAATAATTCGTATCATGCTCGATCACGAGAGGGACTACAGTATCTTTGCGATGGTCGGACTTGCAGCTTTAGCAGGTATGAGACGCGGCGAGATACTGGGACTTATGTGGAGACATATATACTGGGATGAAAACAGAATATATGTTGAAAAACAGCGGGCTCAGAAGAAAAAAGGCGAGGATGGTCTGACTTGGGAATGGCGGACACCGAAAAACGGGCTCGAGGTTGGAAAGAGCCCGGAGGAACGACGCGAGCGTTGGACAGCTATGCCGTCAACACTTTCATTGCTGCTGAAATATGTCCGTACACAACAGGAGGAGTATCTGGGAAGGAAAGTAAAGGGTGATGATCTGGTTTATATGACAAAAATAAATTTCGTGGATCATTACCCTCCGGCTCCGTCAAAAGCAGACAGAAGGATCAATGAATTTCAGGGGCGCTGTAATAAGGTCAGGAAATCTCAGGGTAAGGAAGAGTATGCTTTATACAGGCTTCACGATCTCAGGCACTGGTTTATATCTACTTGTATTAATAACGGAGTTCCATTGACGCAGGTGATGGCTTCTGCAAGGCACTCTTTCTCGGCAAGTCAGGACGGGACTTCTCTTGGAGTATACTGGCATGATGACGGCAATAGGAAAGATATTGTCAACTGCATAGACAAAGTGATCAAAACGAAGATAACTGTACCGGACATGGATGTGTCTTCGGTAAAAGCCGACCCAGTGAATAACAGGCGGAAGGATAAGAGAAGTGATGAGTT
>JAFTEI010000030.1 GCA_017453965.1 Lachnospiraceae bacterium | reverse complement strand
TTCCCGACTATATAAGCGCCAAGGTCATGCGTGAGCTTAAAGGGGATATCTATCCCTGCATGGGTTGTCGTTCATTTTTGACACCGGACCCTAAGGGCCACAAGTATTACGGGCGCTTTAACCAGGGAGTCGTAACCATAAATCTTGTGGATGTAGCGTGTTCATCGGGGAAGGACGAGAAGAAGTTCTGGGAGATACTGGAGGACAGGCTGGAAAATATCTGCTATCCCGCCCTGATGGCCAGGCATGAGCGCCTGAAGGGCACACCCTCCGATGTGGCTCCGATACTCTGGCAGCATGGAGCTCTGGCGAGGCTGGCACCGGGAGAGAGCATTGACAAGCTTCTTTACGACAACTACTCCACAATCTCTTTAGGCTATGCAGGTATCTGCGAGATGACCCGCTATATGAAGGGCTGTTCACATACCGAGGAGCCCGGAACTGAGTTTGCCCTTAAGGTAATGCAGTACCTCAACGACAAGTGCGCCCAGTGGAGAGAAAATACGAATATATCCTTCAGCCTGTACGGCACACCGCTGGAGAGCACGACGTATAAGTTTGCGAAATGTCTCCAGAAGAGATTTGGCATAATAGAGGGAGTTACGGATAAAAATTATATTACCAACAGCTATCACGTTCATGTGACCGAGGAGATCGACGCCTTTGAGAAGCTCAAGTTTGAGGCGCAGTTCCAGAAGCTCTCACCGGGAGGGGCCATAAGCTATGTAGAGGTTCCCAACATGACCAACAATATCGAGGCCGTCCTGTCCGTAATGCAGTTCATATATGAGAACATCATGTATGCCGAGCTCAACACCAAGAGCGACTATTGTCAGGCCTGTGGATACGAGGGAGAGATAAAGATAGTTGAATACAAGGGCAAGCTTATCTGGAAATGCCCCAACTGCGGGAATACAGATCAGAATCTAATGAATGTTGCGCGTCGTACCTGCGGCTATATCGGTACGAACTTCTGGAATCAGGGGAGAACGCAGGAAATAGCGGAAAGGGTTATGCATTTGTAATGGGAAAGGTCACGTATAGTGCGGGCGACAGGATATGCTCGTCTTCGGATAGTGTTGATGAGATAAGGATAATCCTTCAGGGGACCGTCAAGGCTTCCGGCAGGTTTACCTTCCAGAATGGCTATATGCTGGGAATGGATACAGATCCCCACGGACACTACGGCTATGACTATGTGGCCGAGGAGGAGTGTACGCTTTTTACCTATCCGTATAATGGGTTAAATGACGTGGAAAACATTGTACGTATCAATCCCAAGATATGTCACTATCTGACGTCCGCCACTGTGATGGCGTTTTATGCCTTTATCGACGCCTATGAAAAGGCTTTCGCCGAGGTCAGGGATGCCTATGATGAGGTGCAGGCCAACTATGAAAAGTACATGGTCTTTGCGCAGAATGCCTCCCCGATAGCCGAGATCGAGAATATGGGCGAGCCCATGCACTATCAGAATGAGAAGTGGGTTCTGGAGCTGGCGGAGGAGCTGAAAGCCAATAACGATAAATTCAAGAAAGAGGTATATCCGCTGGGCATAGGGCTTTGTATAGCCATAGTCAAGAATTTGTCAGCTGCCCTCAGGCAGACCTCTACCTCCTTTAAGTCCACGCTCAGATTAAAGGAGATCTTAACACAGCTCAACGAATCTCTTAAGATAAAGCTTCGGCCCACAGGGGCGGGGGAGAATGACGAGGAGATACCTGTCATTACCAATGCGCTGGATACTGTCCTTGGCTATTCGGAGGCCACGGATAACCTAATGCTGAAATTTAAGGAGCTTATTACGAAGTATAAGTCCCAGAAGGATAGGAACGATACCTCCGATGATATGAGACGTATGAAGAAGGAGATCACCGCTGCCTTCTTCGAGCTCTATAAGCTTATCTTCCTTAAGGCAAGGAAGTCGAAATTCAGGGAGCTGCCCATGGAGATAAGGCTCTTTTTGCTGTTCGGCTTTGTGGACGAAGAGCTGGCGGGAGTTGAGAACACCTATAAGCTGGAAGAGCTTGCAGTGCACTACGAGCCGGATGTGAAGGGAAGGGTGTTTACGGTCTATGAGTGGCTGCAGAGAATCTATGACCTTAAGGATGTACCGTCGAAAAATGAGTTCGATATGGACTTCGAGGAATATCTCAAGGATGAAATAAAGGGCGGAAGACTGACTGAGGCCAATGCCAGGAAGATCTATAAGGACAGCACAGCCAGGTTAGAATTTGAGCTTCAGAATATGTTCACGCTTGGAAATAAGGTCACCTTCGGCAGGATCTTAAGCTATGTGCCAGTATTCGATTCTCAGAATGTCCTGAGGCCTATCGAGAATTCATATATTGACGCCAAGACCATCGGAGAGCAGCTTGAGAACGTGGTAGGCATCGACTTCTCGTGCTTTTGCAGGGAAACTGTCTATTCAAAGCCGGAAATAGGGGTGGTCAAGGAATATGTGCAGGTGGATGTTCCGCCCCGCTTTATCCTCATGCCTAATTTTGGCTCGAGAGCCTCGCTCTGGCAGGAGATCGAGGGAAAGAAGAGGACTACCTCATCGCGGATGCTTCTTCCCATAATGCTGGCGGAGGATCTGGAGAAGTTCATCATCCAGCTATGTGCGGAATTCAGATGGGAGATGTGTAAGAGGATGCAGGGCGTACACTGGAACGATGTGACGGATCCGTCGCTTACGTCCATGTACTGCGATTTCCTGCAGTTCTACAGAAAGAATCATGATATATCTCCCGAAACAAGGGAGAAGGTCAAGCAGCAGCTTGCCAAGGCAAACAACAACTATAAGACGGTATTCGTTTCCGACTATTATTCATACATAAAATACGAGGTCGCCGGGTCACCGAGGCTCAATAAGGTCTCTCGGGATATAATCTTTACATTTTGCCCTCCCGCGAAGGAAATCAGGAACAGGATCGGGGATAATCCGCAGTATGCCGATATTGTGAAGCGCTATGACATGAAGATAAATCAAAAGCTCCATACTCTGGACAATCTCAAGCGTAAGCTTACCAAGGAGAAGAACAGGATTCCTGACGAGATCGAGATGCAGTATCAATTTTTGAAGAAGTAGGCGGCTTTAAGGCCGCTATTCGGAAGCCGGGGCGAGATCCCCGGTGTAGAGCAGGCCGCCCGTTTTCAGATCTATGACCCTCTGGTTTTCACTCCCGCGAAAATGCAGGGAGATGTTTTTCTCTTCTATACGGAATTCTCCGTCGACAAGAATATCGATATATGACAGCAGCTCCTCAGTGACCTCAGTGTGGGCGGAGCCGTCTTTTGAGAGCAGATCCGGCTCATAAGTGTAGCCGGTATAGGCCCAGATATTTTTATCCGGATATCTTTCCTTGAATTCACGACATAAGGCCAGCAGAGCCCGCTGATTATCGGGTTCAAAGGGCTCTCCTCCAAGGAGGGTCAGGCCGGCTATGAAATCGGGTTTACATAATTCAAGCAACTGATTTTTCGTCTCATCCGTGTATTCCTGCCCATATTCGAAATCCCAGGTCTCGGGATTGAAGCACTCTTTACAGTGGTGAGTACAGCCACTCACAAAGAGGGTGGTCCGTACTCCGGCGCCGTTGGCTATGTCGCATTTTTTGATCTTTCCGTAGTGCATCCGAAGCTCCTTCAAAAAAATTTTTTTACATAAATATTGCTTTAGAGGCCTATTCATCATACTATATTTGGTATATAAAGTGAATAAATAATCTTATAATAAGAAGAAACAAAATATTTTTGAAATTTTTTTAATTTTGCTCTAAAGTAATTTGAGAAACGTCCGATATTAAAGGTAAGAAAATTAATTTTAGGAAGGAGGATATCCTAATGCGTATCGGAATAGATGCCGTAAACCAAATACAGCAGGTGTACGGAACAAACAAAACAAGACGGCCTGTAAAAACCTCAACAGTCAGCTATGGACGTGACGGTGTTGAGATATCATCCATCGGAAGAGATATCCAGACTGCAAAGAAAGCGGTCAATGAGGCTTCCGACATAAGGGAGGATAAGGTTGCCGCTATAAAGGCTCAGATTGCCAACGGAACATATAATGTCTCCGCTGAGAGCTTTGCCGACAAGCTTATGAAGAAATTCGAAGAGCTCGGCTGAATACGGGCGACTTGATGCAGACTAAACAAAAGTACGGAGGAAAGACATAAGTGCCAAGTCTTATGGAGGAACTGATAGAGGTTCTCGACAAAGAGGAAATTAAATATAAGGAACTTTTGGCTCTTTCCGAAAAAAAGACCCCCATCATAGTAGAGGGTAATATTGAAAAACTTCAAAAGATCACGGATGAAGAACAGGTAGCCGTTGACGACATAGGCGCTTTAGATCACAAGAGATCGGAGATAATGACCGACATCGCAACTGTTATCAACAAGGATGTTAATACTTTGAAGCTTTCATATTTAATAGATATGCTACAGACAAGACCGAAAGAGCACGATGCCTTGGTCGCAGTCAATGACAGGTTGAGAAAGACCATAACCAACCTCAGGCTGATAAATGACCAGAATCAAGTGCTTATAAGGCAGCAGCTGGATATGATAGACTTTAACATCTCGTTGAACAAAGCGATGAGAGAAGGTCCTCAGACCGGTGACTACACAAGACATGCGGGAAGTGCAGGAAATGTGATGGGTGAGACCAGAAGCGCCTTTGATGCCAAGCAGTAAATTTCGGTCATAATCGGAAATTTAAAGTGAGGTATGTACAATGTCGTTAATGGGCAGCTTTTATGTAGGTGTTTCGGGACTTCAGACAAGCCAGAATGCACTTAACACGACCGCACATAATTTATCGAATGTAAACACCACGGGCTATACCAGGCAGCAGGTACTCCAGGGCAACCAGATATATAACAAGGTTGGCGAATGCGGAGTAGGTCCCATGCAGATAGGCCTTGGTGTATCTTATACAGATGTAAGGGCTGTCAGGGATGTTTTCTTGGACAGGTCCTACAGAACACAGTCAGGCAGATCAGCCTATTATTCCACGTCCCTTGAGGCGATAAACGAAATAAACATTCAGTTCGGAGAGACAGAGGGCACTGAGTTCCAGCAGTCGCTCCGTGAACTGCAGAATGCCATAACCGACCTGGCGAGCAAGCCGACGGACGCCACGACGCAGGGAGTGGTAGTTACCCGTGCCGCGCAGTTCCTTGAGAGAGCCACGGCGATCTATGGGGGAATGGCTGAATACCAGGACAATTTAAATGAGCAGATCAGAGATCAGGTCGATCAGGTAAACGAATACGCAAAAAAGATATTTGAATTAAATCAGAAGATAAACGCCATAGAGTCCGGCAAGCAGGAGGATGCCAATGACCTTCGCGATACGAGGGACTATTATCTGGATAAGCTCTCCGCAATGGGCAGGATAAGCTACAGCGAGGACGCACATGGCAGCGTCGTCGTACAGTTCGAGGGAGTTGATCTTGTAAACGGCGACTATGTAAATCAGATGGAAGCCAAGGTCATGGACGAGGACGTAGAGACAGGGTTTTATTCAGTGATCTGGCCCAAGATGAACAACCAGAGCGTTTTTAATTTCAGCCAGGAGATCAATGCCAGCACGGGAACCGACAACGGAAGCCTGAAGGCACTGATACTTTCAAGAGGCCAGGGAATTGCCACCTATGCCGAGGTTACGGATGAGAACGGAAATACATACGGAGCGGTAAAGAACAGAAGACCCACCTATGAGGATATCACCGGCTATGATAACGGGGTATATATAGATGAGAATAAAAATGTTTTTCAAAGAAATCAAGACGACGATCCCCATCTCGACCCCGTGACCGACATTGAGGCCTATTCCTTTATAAGAAATTCCAGTGTCTCGACGGTCATGGCGGAGTTTGACAACCTTATACACAATATTACGGCGGGAATAGACAAGATACTTACAAAAAATGGAGGGCCGGCACTTTTTTCAAAGCTTAAGGCGGATGGAACGACAGATACGCAGAATCCTCCCTATTCTTATTACGATGCTTACACCTGCAACAATCTTCTGATAAACAGCGAGCTTTTGAAGCAGCCCACTCTTCTGGACAATGGCTTTTTGCTTCCGGATCAGTCGGCGGATCAGAAGATGGCAGATGAGCTGGTGGCGCTTTTCAACGATCCGGCCAAGCTTATAGAGCTCTTTCCCAATGAAATGGAGAGTGATAACATAAATGTGAAAGAATATCACGCCAAGGTCACTCTGAATGCTACCGAGCTTACGCCCCTGACCTTCGGGGACTATTATATAAGCATAGTGGATCAGTACGCTACGATAGGAAATACCTACAAGGCACTTTCGGAGAGCCAGGAGCAATCGGTACTGACGCTGGAAAACGAAAGGCAGCAGATACTTGGAGTTTCAGATAACGAGGAGCTTACCAAGATGGTCCGCTTCCAGAATGCCTATAACGCCAGCAGCAGATATATGAATACAGTAAATAACATGTTGGATCACCTCATTAATAATCTGGGTCACTTCTAAGTAAAGATGGATTAAAGACTGATTAAAAAGCAGGAGATAAAATATGCCTTCACAATTTTCTGGATTAATGATCGGTTATTCCGGACTTACAGCCTATCAGGCAGCCGAGAATACCACCGCAAACAACATAGCGAACGTCTATACCGACGGATATTCCAAGCAGGTGGTGAACCAGACGGCGGAGAGCGCGCTGAGGACCTATACCAGCTACGGAATGGCCGGAATGGGAGTTTCGGTAAACTCTATAGACCAGCTGAGAAACGGCTATCTGGATATGAAGTACTGGGCAAATCAGGCCGACGTTGGGCGCTATTCGGTACACGAGCTCTATACGAGCCAGATCGAGAATTATTTCAAGGAATCCAATACCCTTCATGGCTTTGAGTCGGTTTATTCGGAGGATTTCTATACGGCACTTTCGGAGTTGGAGAAAAACCCCTATTCCGATACAGCAAGGATAGCCTTCATCGGGGCTTCGAAATCCCTGACTGAGTATTTTAATACTATGTCGGATAACCTCACAAATCTTCAGAAGAGCATAAACCTGGAGATAAAGACCCAGGTGGAGAGGGTCAATGCCATAGCGGAGCAGATATCCAATATAAATAAGCAGATAAACAGCATAGAGATCACCGGGCATACTGCCAATGAGCTGAGGGATAAGAGAAATCTTCTCATAGATGAGCTGTCGGAGATAGTCGATGTTACGGTCGATGAGCAGGATATCATCAATAAGAGCGACCCGAATCATAATCTGGGAATAAAATATTACAGGGTGAGCATAAGCAACGGCTGCACCCTTGTGGATGGCTATGAATACAATCCGCTGGAATGCATAAGCCGGGACCACATTTCCAACCAGACTGATGCCGAGGGCTTGTATGATATATATTGGAAGAAGACGGGAAACCGATTCCTGCCCACGGCCAATAATCTGTCAGGCTCACTTAAGGCGCTGCTGGAGCTGAGAGACGGAAATAATCTTGAAGCCCTGGTAGGCAAGGGGGCGACGACTTCCTCGAGTACAGTCTATTATCAGGGTAATGATGCTGTGAACTACGATTCGGCGAAAAATACTATCACTGTCACCGATGGAATTTCAGGAAGTGTTTTTGTCGGCCAGGTATTGGGTAACCTTGGCTTTACGTATCCATACAATGTTGGGGACGAAGCAACAATATCTGTGAATGGAAACAATTATAAGGCCACTCTTGAAGAGGGATTTATGAAGTTCGACGGGACACAAATCGAGTATACGATCAAGCTGGATACGCCCCTTTCAAGTGCTGATGCCGGTAATCTTGTCGTATCCAAAGGCTCGGACAGCTCCGGTACGGCCGGAAAGGCAGGGGACACTGAGTTTACTATGGTCCGGTACGAGGATGAAGGGATTGATCTTCAGAAGGTTTTAGAGGAGCTGGACATACCGGTTTCCGGAATAGTGACGATAAGCGGAAGCCAGTACAATTACGATGGCTTCTCAGTGGAGCTTACCACTGATGCGTCCGGCAAGCCGGTTTTGTTTAATGGAAAGTATCAATATAAATATACCTTTGAAAATCTGAAGTATTTAAAGTCCGACGGCGAATACGCAGCAGGGCTGAGAACGGATGTATCGGAAAACGCACCGGTGTACGTAGGGCAGAATATAGATTATCAGGGAATACCCTATTATCAGTCCCAGATGTCCTTATGGGTAAGGCAGTTCGCAGCCACCTTTAATGAAACGGAGCTCTTTGGCGGGGATACGGCCAAGAGTACCTATGGGTACGATGCAAACGGGTCGAGAATGAAGGACTCTTATTTCAATTTTGCGGGAGCCGACGGCCTGACAAATGATTTCGGGGAGATAGATCCCGCCGACAGCTATGCGACGAAATACAGGATATATTTTGACGGCGATAATGCGATCAGGCAGACGGCCTCCGGAGGAGTGATCGACCCTGAATATGCGGATGCAAATAATTTCTTAAGCTACTACAACCTCACGGCGGGCAATTTTTCCGTGGGAGAGGACATAGTTCAGGACTGCTCGATCATCGCGACCACGACAAGTGAGATTTCAAATAAGGATCAGTCGGACAACGACCTGGTGGTCAGGCTTGAGCAGATCAAGACCGATAAAAATATGATGAAGTTCCGGGGAGCCAGCTCTTCGGAATTCCTGAACAAGGTGCTGGCGGATATGGCCTTGAACAGCAACAATGCCAGAACCTTCAGCGCAAATACCACTAATATCAAAAACGTCATCTCCAATCAGAGATTGTCCATTTCCGGCGTCGACGAGGACGAGGAAGCCCTGGACCTGGTCAAGTTCCAGCATGCTTATGAACTGAATTCCAAGGTGATACAGGTCATGACGGAAATATATGACAGGCTTATATTGGAGACAGGAGTATGAGCGGGTCATTTTAGTTATGTGATACTGTGACGCTTTGAACCCGCTCCGCTGATTTCGCTGAGACGAAATCAGTCACCACTTTATTTAAGGCTGCTTTAAAGACGAAAGGAAAAATACAAATGAGGATCACGAATGGAATAATCAATAACAATCAGCTCTATAACATCAATAACAATAAGGTATATATCGATGAGCTGAACAATCAGATGTCTACTCAGAAGAAGATCAACAATCCTTCGGATGACCCCATAGTGGCGATAAGGTCACTGCGTCTGCGCAGCTCCCTTTCGGAGATCACCCAGTACTACACAAAGAATGTGCCCGATGCCCTGAGCTGGGTGGATACCACCGGTACTGCTCTCGATACCACTAAGGAGATCTTAAGAAAGCTTAAATCCGAGTATACCTCTGCCGCCAATGATACCAATACCGTGTCCGACAGGCAGATCATACTTACGGAGCTTAAGTCCCTTGCCACCCAGTTTTATACCACGGGCAACGCCACAAATGAGGACAGGTATCTCTTTACCGGTTACCGCACGGGAGACAGCCTGACCTTCACGAAGGAGGACCTCGAGGAGAGGCAGAATCTCAATGACGAGGGGAAGTTTAAGTATCAGAATATAACTGAGAATTTCGGCATAGATAATGTGGAACAGTATTCCTTTGTTACCGGGGCGATATCTAATAGTGACATAGTTAAATATAAAGAACAAGACGTTAATGAGACCAGGGTAGTGGATAACAGCGTCTACAGACTGAGACTGGCCTATAATAATATAGATGCTGACAGCAGCGGAAGAACTGCTGCCCTTAATTTTACATATACGGATGCGGATGGAAATCTCCAAAAGGAAGCATTGAGCGGAGTCACTCTTGTGGAGCTGCCGATTTCGGGAGGAGCCGATGATGAGACCGAGCTCAGTGAAGCTGATATAGCTGAGTTGAATGCCGGAACCAAAATATTCTTCAATAAGAACACCGGGAACGTTATTTTCGGAGACCCAATAAGGGAGGAGATATCTAAAAAGAACGCGATGACGCCTCCCAGGTCGCTGACGGTCACCTATGACAAGTCTACCTGGAATGTCGGGGATCTGAAGCCGGAGCACTATTTTCACTGCGATGAAGTCGGCGGGGGAAAAAATGGAGAGTCCAAGACGATAGAATACAGGGATTACCACCAGGAGATTCAGTTTACTGTTGCAACAGGGCAGCAGGTCACTATCAATACCAACGCCAGTGATGTTTTTTTGCATTCCGTGGGCAGGGATATTGAGGAGCTGGAGCTGGCCATAGAGGGAGTAAATGTAGCTCAGAGCAAGGTGGACAGGCTTAAGAGCATGCGGGAGGACAAGGTCACCTACGGAGTAGAGGGCAGTGAGGAGCAGGAAAAGATACGGCTGCTTCTGTCGGCGGCTGAAAAGGAGCTGGACTATGCCACCCAGAAGATGGCCACCCTGTTTTCCAACGGTGTTACCAAGGCGACTGATTATTATGACAAGGCCAACTTTGCCGGCACGGCCACCGGTACTACTGAGAGCCGCCTTAATATCATAAAGAACAGGCTTTCCGAGAACCAGACGACTGTTAAGACCCAGGCCTCCGACAATGAAAACGTCGAGATCTCGGATGTCATGGTGGAGGTCAGCGCGGCACAGCTTGCCTACAACGCGGCCCTCATAGCGACAGGGAAAATTTCACAGCAGTCCCTCGTAAATTATATCTGATTATAGTATAATGATTTCGTCTTTAATCTTTTGAAGAGGGCACTGGCGGCTACATATTTTGCAGCGTTTTGAGCCGCTCTAACAACATATCGAAGGGAGTATATATGTTATGGAAGTTACCACGAAAATTTTTGGCAAAGTAACTATTGCCGATGAGAAGATCATCCATTTTCCGAGCGGAATAGTGGGCTTTCCTGAGCTCAACAAGTTTGCTCTGATGCATGACACGGAGAAATCCTCCAGCACGGGGCTGGGCTATCTTGTAAGCATGGACGAGCCTGCTTTTGCGATGCCGGTCTTAAATCCGCTTCTGGTAAAGCCCGACTATAATCCTGTGGTAGAAGACGATCTCCTCTCGGGACTCGGAGATTTTACACAGGACAATACCATAGTTCTGGTTACAGTCACCGTTCCTCATGAGATTAAGGATATGACCGTAAATCTGATGGCTCCGTTTATAATAAATTCCGACTCGCTCAAGGCGGCGCAGATAATCCTGGATGGAGATTATCAGATCAAGTATCCGATATACGATATTCTTAAAAAAGCTAAAGAAATGACAGAAGCGGGAAAGGGGGCGGAATAATGCTTACTCTCTCACGTAAAAAAAACGAATCTCTGGTCATAAACAATAATATAGAAGTAACTATTCTGGATATCAAGGGAGATCAGATCAAGATAGGCATAGCGGCACCGAGGGAAGTGCCTATATACCGGAAGGAGATCTATCTCGAGATTCAGGAGGCAAATAAGAACTCTGTCACTGAAGAGAGCATAGCGGCTCTTAAGGAACTGCTATAGTAAACGCCATTAGGCAAAGCCAAATGTCGTTTACTATATAAAGCGCGTACGTTTACATACAGCCCGGGCTGCGTCATGCACTCACAGCCCGGGCGAAATTATAAAAATTATTGATATTATTGACATATTTCAAAATTTTTTTATTTTTTGCTATAAAGTTTTTTC
Source organism: Lachnospiraceae bacterium (assembly GCA_017453965.1). Lineage (GTDB taxonomy): Bacteria > Bacillota > Clostridia > Lachnospirales > Lachnospiraceae > NK4A144. The sequence goes on along the minus strand of JAFTEI010000030.1, from coordinate 4,368 downwards.
CTGATTTGGCCGATAGTGTATACAGATAGAAAAATTGGTCAGTTATTTTTACACGGAGGTGATTAAATTGGCAGCGATCGATAAAATAAACGGAGTCAGCACACAGCAGTTTGCGATCAATACAGCGGGTGCTCAGACACAGCAGGTAAATGCGTCTGAAAGTACAGCTGACAGTGTGCAGAAGTCAGCTCCGGAAAAGGTGTATGTTCAGTCAGAAGGAACTGACGAACAGCAGAAAGGCTCAGAGGACAAGTCAAGCAAGTCTACCAACGATGAGATCAAAAAGGCTGTAGACGAGCTCAATAAGAAGATGATCAATCAGAACTCTGAAGCCATCTTCGGTATTCACGACAAAACCAACAGGATAACTATTAAAATAGTAGATAAAAAGACGAAGGAAGTCATAAAAGAGCTTCCGCCGGAAAAGACCCTTGATATGCTCGCAAGAGTATGGGAGATGGCCGGGATACTCGTTGACGAGAAGCGATAAGCACAGATTGTCAGCCTTTGAAAAGGCAGAAGGTGAGGGAATATGTCAAGCAACAGGATAAGAATGACCGGAATGGTGTCCGGTATGGATACAGAGTCTATCGTCAGTCAGCTTGTCCAGGCCAAGAGTGTCAAGGTAGATAAGCTCAAGGGCGAAAAACAGAAAATAGAGTGGAAGCAGGAGATATGGAAGGACCTTAATTCCAAGATGTACAGCTTCTATTCCAAGACACTGGATAACCTGAGGACAAAGGGCTCTTTTAATAAGATGAAGGCGTCTATCGTAGACAGCAGCGTAGCTTCTGTTTCGGCCAACAGTTCGGCGGTCACGGGAACCCAGACCCTTGCGGTCAAGAGTCTTGCAAAGAGCGGATATGTTACCGGAGGGAAGATAAATAATGCGAACGCCAGCAAGGGGGATTACAGCATAGCGGCTATTAACGGCGTAGGCGAAAACATAGGGGAAGGCGTAGATATAAATCTTAAGATAGGCGACAAAGAGCAGACCTTAAAGCTTGACTCGACAATGAGCCTTAAGGATGTGGCCAAGGTCTTCTCAGATGCCGGGTTAAACGCAAATTACGATGAAACAAATCAGAGATTTTTCATAAGCTCCAAGGAAAGCGGCGCAGCGGCGAACTTCACAATAACGGCCGCTGACGATGGGGGAAAGAGCCAGGCGGTACTGGATGCGCTGGGACTTTCAGAGAACGGAAATTCCGAGTATGCGGGAAAGTGGTCAAAGATAGAGGGTCAGGATGCACAGATAATCCTGAACGGCGCCGAGTTTTCATCCAGCACCAACAGCTTTGAAATAAACGGCCTTTCGATCACAGCTCAGTCTGTATCGGCGACCGGAGCGGACGGCAATTTGGTAACCACCAACGTATCCACCGACAAGGACGTTGATGCAATATATGACATGATCAAGGATTTCTTTAAGGAGTATAACGATCTCATTAAGGAAATGGACACCAAGTATAATGCGGAGAGCGCAAAGGATTACAATGTGCTTACCGATGATGAGAAGAGCTCTATGTCAGAGGATGAGGTAGAGAAGTGGAATGATAAGATAAAGGGCGCTCTGTTAAGACGTGACGAGAGCCTGGGTGCAAACATAAATATGTTTAAGGACGCGATGTCCCAGAGCTTTACGGTAAATGGAACAAATTATTCACTTTCCTCCTTCGGGATAAATACCTTAAGCTACTTCCTGGCGGGAGACAACGAAAGGGGAGTGTTCCATATCGATGGAGATAAGGACGATACAAATACCAGCGGACAGACAGACAAGCTTAAGGCGCTTATAGGCTCCAATCTGGAGGATGTTACGGATTTCTTCTATGAGCTTTCAAACAATCTCTATAAGAAGATAACCGAAGCCACAAAGCATTCCGATTACAGAAGTGTTTACAGTATGTATGACGATAAGACGCTCCAGAAGGAATACAACGATATGGAAAGCGATATCGCGGATGAGGAGACTAAGCTGGGGGATCTGGAGGACTCATATTATGACAAGTTCTCGGCCATGGAGACAGCGCTGGCCAAGCTTCAGGAAAAGCAGAACGCTTTGGGGCAGCTGTTGGGAACGTAATAAGATCATCGCAAAATAAGCAATAAGTAACCTACAGGCACGTACGAAAACGATAGCGCAAAATACGGGGCGCGGAATGGAGAGCAAAATGATTATGAACATGAATACCTACGCAAAGCAGTATCAGAGAAATAAGATCCTTACAGCATCACCTGCAGAGCTGACTCTTATGTTATACGACGGAGCGATCAAGTTTTCCAATATTGCCATAAAGGCCATCGAGGAGAAGGATTACACGACCGCAAATATAAATATCAAGAAGACAGAGAATATAATTGCAGAGTTCAAGCGTTCTCTGGATCATAAATACGCGGTAGCGAAGGATTACGACGATATATATGACAATATGCTCAAAGGTCTGCTCAACGCAAATATCTATAAGAGCACGGAGATCTTAAACGGTGTTGTAAGCCAGCTTCGCTATACCAGGGTTGCATGGAAGAGCGTCATGATAGCAAACGGAATGAAGCATATCACACTTGATGAGTCGGAGCAGAAGCTTCTGAGCGAAGTAGAGCAGGCTATTCCGGAGGATGCAAAGCAGGCATAGGTTATTGAATTTCATCGGAAATTCAATAACCGTATTCGACCAGGCGGTCAGCTTGTCTGACCGGCGTGTCCGGCAAAGCTGGATTTTCGAACGCATTTTCCGATTTGCGTTCGAAAAGTCATAAGGTAAGGATAGGGTATACATGACAAGATCATATATTACGATAATGATAGAGAGCCTCGAACAGAAGTCCGGGGCTCTCGACGAGATAGAGGCAATAGATAAGCTCGAGACGCAGATATTGAATGCGGACAAAACTGATCTGGCGGCCTTCGAGGCAAATATGAATAAGAAGGACGCACTTATAAAGAAGCTAGATCAGCTTGATGACGGCTTTGAAGCGACCTATGCCAAGATAAAGACGGAGCTCACCGAAAATAAAGCAGCTCATGCCGAAGAGATAAAGAGGATGCAGGAGCTGATAAGGGCGATCACAGAAAAGACTGTCCGTATCGAGGCGGCGGAAAACAGGAATAAGGAATTGCTCAGAGCTAAATTTCAGGGGCAGAGGAAGGCCCTGAGGATGCAGAAAAGTACAATCCGGGCGGCCAATGCCTACTCGGACAACATGCGCAAGATAAATAAGATAGATTCGTTTTTCGTAGATGATAAAAAGTGACACCGGGCCGGCTGTGAGAACAGTCGGCTTTTACATTGGAATTTAGAATAATAAAATGATAGAATGATAAAATAATATTTTAATACTATAATAGTTTAATACAATAATACTATAATACTTTAATGCTCACTGGCAATTTTCTGTTATCGAGCGGTTGGAGAGAGGGTATCAATATGAAAAAGGTAAGTGTAATAGTTCCCTGCTACAATGTGGAGATTTTTATAAAAAGGGCAGTCACCTCAATGCTCAAGCAGACCCTGGGCTTTGACAATATCGAGCTTATTATGGTGGACGACTGCTCCACTGACGGGACTCTGGAGGAGCTGCGAAAATACGAAAAGGAATATCCGGAAAGCATCATGCTCATACCTCTGGAGCAAAACGTAAAGCAGGGAGCGGCCAGAAATATCGCGATGCAGTATGCTACCGGAGAGTATGTATGCTATATGGACGCCGACGATTATCTGGTGCCGACGGCGCTGGAAAAGCTCTACCGTGCCGCAAAGGAAAACAGGGCAGAGATCACGGCCTACCTTTTCAGATATGTATATCCGGGGATCGATGACGATATCAGGAGCACAAAGTCCGATAAGCCAAATGAGCTGGTGGATATAAAGACCAGGGAGGACAGGATACTGTTTATCTTTTCGGATAAGATCATAAGGGGCTGCTGGAATAAGTTCTATGAGAGAGAGTTTATTTTAAAGAACGATCTTAAATATGCTGAGGGTATCTTCGACGAGGAGAGCCTTTTTACCTATCCCGCCTATATGCAGGTCAAGAGATATTATCTGCTGAATGAATACCTGTACAGATATTATCAGAATAAGGAGAGCACCTGCTATTCTCTTTCCATGGACCCGATACACAGGGACGATAACGCAACGTGCTGGCTGCAGGTTTACCATACGCTTAAGGACAAGGGAATCATAGATAAGTATCCCCAGGAGATGGCCATGGCCTTTATCTACAATTATTATTTCCGTTCCTTTATGTATTCCGCCAGGCGTAAACACAAATATACACCGGAGAGGGTAAAGGAAATGCAGGAGACCGTCCATAGCCTGTTTCCGGATTACAGGAGCAATCCCTACAGGGACAAAGAGCCTACCG
>JAFTEI010000295.1 GCA_017453965.1 Lachnospiraceae bacterium | reverse complement strand
GCGAAACCGAAAGAGCCATCAATAATTTAAAGATACTTGCGGAGACCGCGGAAAAATACGATGTGACCCTGGGGCTTGAGGTGCTCAACCGTTATGAGGGGTATATGCTCAACACCTGCGAGCAGGCGAAGGAGTTTATAGATAAGGTTGGAAGCAGTCACGTAAAGATAATGCTCGACACCTTCCATATGAGCATAGAAGAGGACAATATGGGAGCGGCTATAAGGCTGGCAGGCGAGGATCTTTGCCACCTGCACCTTGGAGAGCAGAACAGAAGAGTTCCCGGCAAGGGCTGGCTTCCCTGGGAAGAGATCGGACAGGCATTGCGGGATATCAACTATCAGGGAGCAGCGGTAATGGAGCCCTTTGTAATGAAGGGAGGAACCATAGGGCAGGAGATAAAGGTCTGGAGAGATCTGGTAGCGGATGCGACAGAGGAAAAGCTGGACGCGGATGCAGAGGGAGCGGTAAGGTTCGTCCGCCACGTATTCGGCTTATAGGCTGCCGGGTTTTAGAACGCATTTAGCGCTTTTAAGTCCGGGAAGTCACAAAATCATAAAAATACATGAAATCATGCGTGCGAGATGACGGACGCTGATAATAAAAAGAAACAGCTTCATAAAGGAGGACATGAAAATGAAAAAGAAGGTTTTGGCAGCGATTTTAACGGCGGTTATGACAGCATCCATGCTGGTTGGTTGCGGAGAAGCAGCGGCGCCTGCGGCAGAAGCACCTGCAGCGGAGGCACCGGCGGCGGAGGAAGCAGCTCCCGCTGAGGCAGCAGCAGAAACGCCTGCGGCAGATGCGGCTGCAGCGGAGGCACCGGCAGCAGGGGGTGAAAAGTACGGCGTAGTTTTAAAGACCCTGGGCTCGGAGTTCTGGCAGAGCGTGCAGAAGGGTGTAGAAGACAAGGCTGCAGAGCTGGGAGTTGAAGTAGTTGTACAGGGAGCAAATTCCGAGGACGATGTAGAAGGACAGAACAACATCCTTGAGACAATGGTACAGAGCGGTGAATATGTGGCATTTGCAGTAGCTCCGCTGTCTGACGCAAACCTTGTAAATACCGTGGCGGAAGCTAATTCACAGGGATATCTCGTAGCAGATATCGATGAGCACATAAATCTCGATACACTCGCAGCACAGGGCGGAGCCGTTGTTTCTTTCGTAACCTCTGACAATGAGCGTATCGGAAAAATGGCAGGCGAGTATATCGCATCCCTTCTTCCCGACGGCGGTGATGTAGCTATCATTGAAGGTAAGGCAGGAGCTATCTCCGGCGAAAACAGAAAGGATGGCTGTAAGGCAGCCTTTGAAGCGGCAGGACTTACTATCGTGGACAGCCAGCCCGCTGACTGGGACAAGACGAAGGCATATGACCTTGCAACAAACCTTATCAACAAGAATGAGAATCTCAAGGCTATATATTGCTGCAATGATACCATGGCAATGGGAGCTTATCAGGCTGTATCAGACTCCGGAAAAGAGATACTGGTTGTAGGAACCGATGGAAATGCAGATGCTGTCGAATCAGTTAAGGCTGGCGGACTTACCGCAACTATCGCGCAGGATTCCGAGGGCGTAGGCGCAAGATCCCTTGAACTTCTGGTTCAGGCTTACAGAAACGGCGAGAAGCCCGGAGAGAAGGAAATAATCAATGAGTTCGTAGACCCCATCCTTATAACCAAGGACTGATCAGGTTATATTCAATAATAGGGTAACGTAGCAATTTGTTCGGGGCTGTCACGTTTTTAAGGTATTCAGCACAGACTTGTGCCATAAAAACGACAGCCCTGAATTAAAGAAAGAGGCGGTTGAAATGGACAGTTTAGTTGAAATGAGAAACATCACAAAAAAGTTTCCCGGTGTGACTGCCTTAAGCGGTATCAATTTTGATGTAAAGGCCGGAGAGACCCACGTTCTTCTCGGAGAAAACGGTGCGGGAAAGTCTACCCTCATGAAGACATTGAGCGGAGCCTATGAGCCTACCGAAGGAGTTTTGGTCGCCAACGGGCAGGAGTATAAAAGGTTTACGCCCAAGATATCTCAGGAAAACGGGATCAGCATAATCTATCAGGAGCTGAGCGTAATAAACGAGATAAGTATTCAGGAGAATATCTTTGTAGGAAAGATACCCACAAAAAAGAGATTCGGCATACCTGTAGTGGATAAGGCCTATATGCGAAAGAGAACGCAAGAGGTCCTGGAGGAGGTCGGTTTAAAGCGGGATCCCTCCGTTTTTGTAAGCGAGCTTTCAATCTCTGAAAAGCAGATGGTTGAAATAGCCAAGGCAGTTGCCTTTGACGCAAAGGTAATAATCATGGATGAGCCGACCTC
>JAFTEI010000294.1 GCA_017453965.1 Lachnospiraceae bacterium | reverse complement strand
TTTGGCATTCAGGATATATGCCGAGATCCCCTCCATGGGCAGCCCGATCGGAGTATTGTCATAAGCGCGGTCAAGCGGAAATGAAAACACAGAGCCGCCGAGCTCCGTGCTGCCGTACATATTCACGACGCGAAACTCATCCGAATAAACGCCGCTTAAACGCTCTCCGGCAGTAGCGGCCAGTCTGAAAGTCCTGTTCTTCGGCTTAAAGTACCTTAAGACCTTGGGGCTTAAAAAGCAGGCCGTCACCTGATGCTCTGCTATAACCTCAGCAAGCTCCCCCGGGTCGCGCAGGACCTCCGGGGAGATCGGAACGATGGTCGTTCCCAAGCTTATGGCGCAGAAAAGAAATTCCGCAGATGCTAAAATGTGAAAGTTCGCCCCTGCACCGGATACATCCTCCTGCTTTAAGCCGGTTGCTTTAATAACTCTCTGACTCGCTGCAAACAGGGCACCGTGACCCACCAATACACCCTTGGGCTTGCCTGTGGAGCCTGAGGTATATATCGCCAGGGCACTGTCTCCCTCTGAAAGACTTATTTTTTCCGTAAAAGGAGGATACTCTGCAGCATCCTCCATAAACCCGTCATCGACAACTGCCCCGGCCCCGCAGTCCTTATATATATACTTAAGTCTCTCCCCCGGAAAGGAGGAACTTAGGAGGACCGCCGCAGCCCCAAGCTTCATGACACCGATTATGGCTGCGATATATTCCGTGCCGTTTGACACGACGATCGGAACCATGCCGCCCTTCTTAACGCCCTTTTCCTTAAGCTTCGAAGCGATCCTCCCTGAGAGAAGATCGAGCTCCTTATATGTCAGCTTCACTCCCGTGACCGGATCATCAATAGCGGTATGCTCCCCAAAACGCTCTGCATTTGTTCCAAAAACAGCAACCAGATTATCAGACATGTTCACCTTCCTCCAAAGCTCCGGCTTCTGAAATAATGTCCCTCACGGCCCGCGCTTCGCTGCCATCCGCCATGAGCAGACGGCATACAGACTCAAAGATCGTGGCGAACCTGTTCATGCTTTCCTTCCTGTAGAGCCCTGCGTCATAAAGGATATGCAGTCTCGAGCCATCATCATCTTCATAGACGTGCAGCTCTATCGGTTCCATCGCGGTCTCCTCCTGCGTCTCGGGAGAATCAATATCGATGAGCTCCTCATAATCCCGCGTTTTAAACAGGTCGCCCTGATATAAAAAGTCGAGGGGCTCTCCATCTGCAAAGGGCGTAAAGCTGCCGTGCAGGATCGCCTCCCTTATCTGCCGGTTGATGGATGAAACAGCAGCCCTTATGGTGTCCACTTTGTCCAGTGAGAGATCGACAGGAAAGTCCCGTAGCAATAAGCCCACGGTCCTCATCGCCTTTATCTCCGCCCTGCCGTTAAAGGTCCATAAAAACACCGCATTTTCAGCATTATTATAGGCCATAAGGCTTAAAGCGGTCGCCAGGATATAAAAAGCATTCATCGAGATCTTCATCCGCTTAGCCGCCTCCCGGGCCTCCTCTGTCCTAAAGACAAAGGGGTATATCTCTTCCTCTCCGAGATGTCCCTCTTCCTCCTTATCAAAGAGCGGAACCTGAGAATACTGGTCGCTGTCATACTTTTCCCCGTAGACACGCTCAAAGTAATCCTTGTCCGCTTTCCTCTGTGCTTCGCCGTAGACCGTATTCCTGCCAAGAAGCTCTGTCCAGGCATCCTCAGGAATCTCCCTGCCCCTGTAGGCTTCGATTATATCCTCCCCCACGATTCGGAGGGAATATCCGTCGCAGATTATATGGTGAAAATCCAGGAAAAGAACGACCCTCTCATCAGTCCTGAAAAGCCGCCTTCGAAACAGGGGCTTGCCGTCGAGGCTAAAGGGCTGAACCAGTGTCTTTTCCTCCTCCTTAAGCTCCTCCTCCGATATTGGCTGCGCGGTAAATTCGGTATTATTCTCCAGGACTATCCGCTGGATCCAGTTTTCTCCCTCTTTGCGGATCACCGTAAGCAGCGCCGGATGGGAAGAAAAAACTCTCCGTACAGCCTCCGCCAGCTTATTCTCGTCTATATCCGGCGAAAAGCTCAAAAGCAGCGGCTGATTAAAGAGACTTTTACCGGGACGCTCCACCTCCCGGCGGATAAAAAAGTGTAATTGCAGGTCGCTTAGCGGAAATTCCCTGCCCACAGGCTCTTCCTTTGCCGCCTTCCGGATGCTCTGCAGGGCGCGGTCGATTCCCCGTACAGTGCGCTCCCTGTAGATCATAATAACGGTGAGATCACTATGCTCCACTTGCGTTATCACCCGGATAGCCGCAAGGGAATCCCCTCCCAGCAGGAAGAAATCGTCATCTATCCCGTACCTTTCCCTGTCGAGTTTAAGCGCATCGGCAAAGGCCGCGCAAAGCTTCTTTTGAAGCACGTTCTCCGGCGGGGCATAGGGAGCGAAAAGGGCGCTTTCATCCGGACGGGGAAGCACCATTTTATTCACCTTCCCGTTCTCGTTTAAAGGGATCTCGTCGAGGGAGATATAGCAGGCGGGAATCATATATAAGGGCAGATGGTCCTTAAGCTTTTCCGCCATTTCCGCCGCATCCAGCTCCTTCCCGCAGGTATGGTAGGCGCAAAGATACTGGCTGCCGCCCCTGTCCCAGGCCTTTACAGCCGCGAAGTCGGTGCCAAGGACCTTTTTTATGGCAAACTCCACCTCCGAGGGTTCGATACGGTTTCCGTTTATCTTTACCATATCATCCATGCGGCCCAGGATGGTATAGTTACCGTCAGAATCGAGGCTTGTGTAGTCCCCCGTTTTAAAGTACGGCTTCCCGTCTATGGTGATAAGCCCGGCTCTTTCCTTATCATGAAGATAGCCCCTGAAATATGGCAGATGAATACATAACATGCCCTCATTAGGGTCTTTTTCCCCGTTTTCATTTATCAGGAGCACCTCAGTATTTTTATCGGGCGTCCCTATCGGAGTAATGGAGTATGGTTTATCGATCTCAAAGAAAAAGGGAAGATAGGAAAGCTCTGTAGGCCCGTAGGCGTTTCTTACCGGAAATCTGTCAATATAGAGCTCCGTCGTGATCTCTCCGGTAACATGAAGAATCTTAAGGTCCAGCCCGCCGATGCTCTCTAAAACCTTGATTAGGGTAGGGGGCATACAGGAGCCGGTAATATGCTGTTCCTTAAAATATTTCAGAAGTCCCGCAGGGTCCCGGACCAGCTCAAGCGGGATAAGATGAAGCGTGTGCCCTGCCTGAAGGGCCCCGACCATCAGGTCTATCCCTCCGATATAGGTTTCGGGCGCCACATTCGCATAATCAAGAAAGTCCCATTTGTCGATGGCACGGAGGGTCGAGTCCATAATATAGCGGTATATCCCGTATTCCTGCACTGCTCCTTTGGCCTTCCCCGTACTGCCCGAGGTATAGAAGATAAAGGCCATATCATGGGGATCGGGATCAGCCCACTGCTCCGGCGGCAGCGGCTCCTCCTTCACGCCCTCCCGGAAGGCTTCCTCGTCTATCGTAAGCACTGCGCCGCTGTCCTTTATGATGTACTCTATCCTTTCGGAGCCCATCATTTCTTCCACACCGACCCAGGCGCCTCCAACCATCATCGTCGCCAGACGGCAGGCAATGAAATCAACTCCTCTGGGGACCCGTATCGCCACCAGCTTCTCTTTGCCTATTCCCTGCTTCAAAAGCCAGGCAGCAAGCCTCGCGGACATTTCCGCCAGGTCAGCGTAGCTTGTGGCCCGCGCTCCTCCCCGGTCCACGACCGCTGCTCGCTCAGGCCATTTCCTGACGCATGAATAAAAACTTTCCAATAAGTTGAGCATCTGTTCTTTCCTCCTCTGTTAAAGGGAATCCTATCCCCGGTATTATCTGACCTGCAGCCCTTAAGAGCTGTTCCGCTCTGTTTTTGCAATCGGGATTCACTTCAATCATTATTGAACTGGAATCGGCAAAAGTTTTTATTAAAGCTTGTAGCGGTCATATGTTTCTTTTCCCGCTGCTGGGATAAGAATCTTTCTACAAAATATCCCCGGAAGCTAAACAGCTCACTGTCCTCCTCGGTAATATCGAAGATCTCGCCGCTGTCCCACAGGGACATGTCGACTTCCTCTTTGCTTATCCGCAAATAGCACTCTGCATAGATATCTTCCGGGTTACATTTGGGGTTCAATTCCTTATTTTTATCCCTTATGAGGAGCAGGAGCTCCTCGATCGTAACCTCCACCCTGTTCTGTGACCTCTTGTTTACGCCGTTTTGCTCCAGGAATTCATGAGCTTCATAAACTAAGGACATTATATTCTCCTGAGACAGGCTGATCGTCCGGTTTAAATGTGCGTCATCCGAGGAGGCGATCAAAATGGGGAAGTTCTCTTTTCCGTACCGTAAATAGACATAGAGGAAGAGTATTACAGCCGTCAGATAGGGAGCCAGAGCAAACCCTAAAACCAGTCCCCTGATCCCGAAAAGCAGCCCTAGGGGTATTCCCGGGAGCAGTATACAGACAAGACCTTTTAAGATACTCCCCAAAACAGACAGGTATGCCTTGCCCGTATTTAGATAAAAGGAAATAAAGTCAGCCGTCAGGGCCATACCCGGGCAGGAAAGGGCGAATACCCTCAATGCGAAGCTGCATTCCTTCAGCAGCTCCGGTTCAGTAATATCAAAGGCCATCGGAATAAAGGGGGCCGCCAGAAAAAGAACGAGCCCGAATACCACTGAAAGCAGCATATTTACAAAAAGAGAGCTCTTAAGGAGACTTTTTATAGCTTCTGTGTTATTGTCTCCCATGTATATCGGCATTATGGGCCGCATGGCTTCCCCTACTGCCTCAAAGATAGCCCCGATCTCAAACGTACTGTAGAGAACAGTCAAAAGGGGGAGATAAAATTCCCCAAAGCGCAGGGTCACAAACTTTGTGGTCACAACGGCCAAAATCGGCAGGAGCATGAAAAAGGCAGCATCATTCGTACCGAAAATGATCATGTCCTTTACGTCCTTTATGTCCTCCTTATCAAAGCCGAAGCGTATGCGAAGGGAGTTTCTTTTATTCAGGAAATGCAGCATGGCAACACCAAGTCCGACGATAGTACTTATCAGGGTTCCCAGAGCGATACCGCGAGCCCCCATCCTGCTTCCGAGTATGATGGAAAGGACAAGGTTTAACAGGATCTCCGTAACGTTGGATGCCGATCCGATGGCTTCTCCTCCGTCTGTCAGAACCATCTGACCGATGAGCCTGCTGATGGGTGAAATAGCTATCTGCGGGCAGATGAAGAAGAGATAATCCATCGTGGTCTCTCTGATAGAGGCGCTGACACCCAGGTAATTCATGTAAAGTGGCATAAGGAAGCCTACCGCCACCGCTGTGAGGATACCTATCAGGACGGAGCAGATAAGCCCGGCGCCGAAAGCTGTATGGGCCTTTTCCTCCTGATATTTCCCCTTATAATGGGCGTAGACCATTGAGGCACCTACCGAAAAAATACTCTCCGTAAACATGGCAATACCCGTAACCGGCGCCATAAGGTTCATTACCGAGAGTCCTACAGTTCCTATCAAATGTCCTGCTATGGCCGTATCGACCAAGGATGCGAGGATACCCACTATCATCTCCACTGCCGATGCGACCAAAATAGCGTAAAATTTACGATGTCCTAATGATTGTTTCCAGTTCATGTTATGCTTTCCTTTACCGGGTCAAACCCCTCTTATATATTTATACGCAGGCGGAGGGCTGACTGGCAATTTTTTTATTCTTTTCTGCCGCTTTTTGCCACAGCCCGCCTCAAATTTATAGTAAACGACAAAGTTCTCTTTACTTTGTCGTTTACTGCGCCGGATTTTGGCCGCGTAAGCGGCATGTTTCCTTACAAAATCCGTGCGCATCCGCCGGAGGCTTATAGTGAACGACAAGTTTTTAATGTCGTTCACTATA
>JAFTEI010000293.1 GCA_017453965.1 Lachnospiraceae bacterium | reverse complement strand
GATAGTCCTCCCTGGCGGTAAAATGATATGTCATACCGCCCGTCCTGTACGCCCTGTATTCTGCAAAGAGCACGAACTCAATGACCTTTAGTTTCACGTTTACCGGGTGGGCCGGATACTGGGTCTTCAGCCATTCGAAGAAGCTCTCGGCCTCGATCCTGGCTTCGTTCGTGCTTCCTCCCTCGACCGCCGCAAAGAGTCTCTTTTCAATGTCTATGGGATAGTCCTCATCATACCGGCAGCCCACGGGCAGGTCCTTTACATGCGCCACGCTCTGTCCGCTAAGTCTCAGGGAATCGAGGGCCTCATGGTAGGACTCGTCTGCCTCGGTCGTGGGCATGACCGAGCCTATGCCTATGCGAAATTCCGCACTGCAAAGGTCCCTTAACTGGCCAACGAGCTTTCTCCCCTGCTCTATCATCGCGACTCTCTCATTGTAGTCTATCTCAGACTTATCTATGGGAAAATAACAGACTATGCTGCTCGCCATCAGCGGTCCGACTATGCATCTCTTATATTCTTTAAGCGTCTCCCTTATCTTATTGTAGTGGGGCTGCAGCCTTATTCCCGCCCCCACTGCATTTGTAAGGTAGGCGCCCTCTCTCTCGTCACCGATCTCTATAACGGCCATGTAGCCGTATTCCTCCCGGATTGAAAGCAGCTCCCTGTATTTCTCACAGTTCTCCTTCCAGCTGTCCTGAAAGATGACCGAATAGATAAAGCCGCTCTCTATGACGGGAACGACGGTCTCCATCTTCTCCTTTATCATCAGGTTAGCCGCGCGCTTCTCCCTCTCGGTATCCACCTTCTTCATTGCCCTGTCCAGGACTTCAAGTATCATCTCCCTCGTAAAGGGCTTATTCAGATAGTCCAGCGCCCCCAGGTTCAGCGCCTCCTTGGCATAGTCGAATTTGTCATAGGCGCTCATTACGATAAAGATAATATCCGGATTGGTCCTGCGGATCTCCTTCATGGCCTCGATGCCGTTTATACCCGGCATCTGTATATCCATAAAGGCTATGTCCGGCCGGAAGCTCTCCGAAAGCTCTATCACGGAACGCCCTGTCTTCGCCGTCTGTATCTCGCAGTCCTCTCCGTACCGCTTTTCTATTATTATCTTAAGGGAATCCGTCACTATCCCCTCGTCGTCCGCAAGCATTATCCTGTACATCCCGTTCTCCTCTTATTAAAGGGGTTTTATCCCCAGTAATATCTGATTTACAGCTTCATAGCTGCTCCAGCTCCTAAGTTTCCTTCGGCAGATAGATACTGATGCAGGTCCCCTTGTCCTGTCCCTCACTCTCTATCCTCATTATATCCCTGCTGCCATAATAGAGCTCCAGCCTGGATAAGACATTCTTTAAGCCGACTCCGTTCGAACCCTTGCTCTCGTCGCTCCTGACCTCGTACTTCAATACCTCTTCTATACGCTCCGGGCTCATTCCGACCCCGTTGTCGCTTATCCTTATCTGTGTCCCTCCGTCCGCGTCCGCGGATACCGAAAGCTTTATCCTGCCCTCCCGCTCGATATCCCGTATGCCGTGATTTACCGCGTTTTCCACAATGGGCTGCAGTATCATATCCGGCATCTTTATATCCGGCAGGGTCTCTATCTCCTTCTCATAGTGTATCTCCCCGGAAAAGCGGACGTTCAGTATATAGATATAATTATCCACCAGGGTTATTTCCTTTTCAAGCGTAGTTTCCTGGCTGCCTCCGTGGATCTTGTACCTGTAAAACTGTGCCATCTTCTGTATGTATTCATTCGTCCTGTCAGCCCCCTCCATCATTGCCAGCTGGGCCCCCGCATTCAGGGTATTAAACAGAAAGTGGGGATTTATCTGGGCTTCAAGGTATTTCAGCTCTGCATCCTTTATATGCGCCTCCATTCGAAGCTCACGCTCACGCACAGGGTCCATGATATTTCTGGTGAATATCCATATCAGGACTACATTTATGACCGACATCATGATGAGAACTACGAGGGATATCATCTCCAGCACCCTGAAGGTTCCCACCAGCGCGTCATAGTTTTCGGTGTTTAAAGCGAACTGCCCTATATTCAGGCGGTAGATATAGGCGTTTATATACTCGTAGGTCTCGCTGGCGTCGGCATAGAGAAGCTTGTAGCGCTCTATAATGTGTCCGCGCCTGGCCTGCACGGCGGCATCCGCAAATTCTATATAGGTCTCCGAAAGATTTATTATATTTCTTTGCAAAATAGTGGCTTCCGGGTCGGACATGGGCTCCAGCTCCATGAGCTTGTTATGGTAGTCCTGCTCTGTCCTGAAATATTCCTCCATCGCATCGGAGGAACGGGTATTCAGATAGGCGGTAAGGGCATTCTGCACATCCCCCAGCGAGGAGGAAATGTCGTTTATGACCACGTTCGACATATATATCCTGTTGATACGGCCTATTACCGCATTGATATTTACAAAAAGATATATGTTTATCACCGATATTATCAGTGAAGTCACTATACTGGTAAGTAGTATCCTCCCCTGTACAGAAAGTCTTCCAAGCAGGGGAAATTTGATGTTTCCGGCCTTGACCATTCCTATTCCTCCGCTTTGTAAGCCCTGTAATTCGTGCTGTCTATGAGACGGATATCCACCGGCTGGTATTCGTTGACGATGCCGTCGCTTATATAGTCGTCCAGAGCGTCTATACTGTAGCGCCCCATCTCCTCCGTATCTATCACCGCCGTCGCGGAAATGACGCTCTTTTCCACGGCTGACAGAATGGATTCGTCTATATAATAGCCGTAGACCAAGGTCTCTCCGACCCTGTTGTAGTTTATGAGCGCCTGATATATACAGGAGGTATTCAGCTTGTCCAGACAGACGATGACATTCGGCAGCTTACTCGTATTTCTGATCAGCTCGCTTATGGATTCCTCCGCCTCAAAGGGCTCCCGTCCGTTTACCGCCTCCGTCTTTATCGTAATCAGGTCCTCCCGTCTGGAGCGGTTCAGCGTATCCTGAATCCCGCTGTAAATGATATTCTGGTTGGAATCGCTCTCGTTGGGGCTGACCAGGACCAGCACATTTATATCCGTGCCCTCGGGAACATCCTCGAGGATCTTTTTTCCGTACATCTGGCCGAGGGTATAAAAGCCCGCCCCCACAAAGGACTGCCGGCTGCTTCCGGTGCTGTCCGAGCCTACCGTGACCACGGGTATCCCCTTTGCCACTGCCTCGTCTATCAGCCCGACGATCTCCCCGCTCTCG
Source organism: Lachnospiraceae bacterium (assembly GCA_017453965.1). Classification (GTDB taxonomy): domain Bacteria; phylum Bacillota; class Clostridia; order Lachnospirales; family Lachnospiraceae; genus NK4A144. The sequence goes on along the minus strand of JAFTEI010000293.1, from coordinate 1,538 downwards.
TCAGCCTCCAGGATGATGCCGTCCACCCTGGCCCTTATGGCTATCTCCATAAGTTCATTCCGGGAGTAATCCGCCGAGAGATTCCGTCCCATGAATTCAACTCCGCAGTCCAGCTTCTCTCCTTCCTTCTTAGCCGCGTCGTAGACCTCCTGATAGAAGCTGTCTGAGCTGTCTGAACAGATAAAGGCATAGTGCGCCCTGTAGGGATAGGCCGGCTGGGTGCTCCTGATTATCTCGCCGACCCTTAAACGGAAGTAGACCAGCACCGCGATAGTCACCACCAGTACCAGACCCCCGAGTACATATGAAATTACAGTAAATAGCTTTCCATTGTCTTTCATGCTGCTTCTAAACAAACGGCGAGCATTCCTGCCCGCCGTCCTCGTTCCTGTATTATACTGCTGTTCTTAATTCCCGCTGTCGTCGCCCTGATCTTCTCCGGGCTTTTCCCTGTTCTCGGGAATGCTGTCAGTGTCTATCCTTATATCGAAGACCGTCCTCCGGTTCCCGCTGCCGCCATAGGGCTCATAACGGCTGTCCGGACGGTTCCCGCCTGTCCGGGATATGCTGCTCCCCCTGTCCACGTTTGTAGGCTGATTCGGGTCGTAGCTCATAGGACGCTTCGGAGCCTCCTCCCTGACGGGCATCCCAACCCTCGGGATCTCACTGGCGGCTGTCTCCCTGACGGGGACCTCCCTCACAGTGGGCTGAGCCTCCCTGACTGGCACCTCCCTCACGGGGGTCTGAACCTCCCTGACGGGCACCTCGGCCATGACCGGGACCTGCGGAACCGGCGGCTCAGGTACTACGGGCTTATCCTCCTTGGCAGCCTCGTCCTCCGCCTGCGGCTTCTGGGCCTTGTCATCCAGGTCTCCGCCCGCGGCAAGGGCCTCCTTGACGCTGTTTTTCTTAAATATTCTGGAAGCGGGCTTCTCCTTCTCGCCCTCTTTGAGCTCAGGAAGTCCCTTTTCCTCTCTGAATATTTTCATGAACTCCTTGCCGGTTATGGTCTCTTTCTCGATAAGAAAGCCCGCCAGCTTGTCCAGTATCGGCCTGTTTTCCTCGAGCAGCCTCTTCGCCTCCTTGTAGGCGTCCTTTAATATCTGCATGACCTCAGTATCCACGTCCGCCGCTGTCTCGTCGGAGCAGTTGAGAACCGTTCTTCCAGAAAGATATTTATCCTCGACGGACTCTAAGCCGATAAGGCCAAATTTCTTGCTCATACCGTACTGGGTGACCATGGATCTGGCAATACCGGTGGCCTTCTCGATATCGTTGGCGGCGCCGGTGGTAACGGTGTCAAAGACGATCTCCTCTGCGGCCCGGCCTCCCAGAGTGCTGACAAGCATCTCTCTGAGCTCCGCCTCGGTATTTAAGTACTTCTCCTCCTCGGGCACATTCATAACGTAGCCCAGGGCGCCCATGGTCCTGGGAACTATGGTTATCTTCTGCACCGGCTCCGTATTTTTCCGAAGGGCGGACAAGAGAGCGTGGCCTATCTCGTGATAGGATACGATACGCCTCTCCTCGCTGCTCAT
>JAFTEI010000029.1 GCA_017453965.1 Lachnospiraceae bacterium | reverse complement strand
TGGTACTATGAGATACAGCGGCTCACTCCGATGTTTTTGCAGGAAGACCGACAGGCGCTCCGCAGCAGGATGGAAATAACAAGGGAAACCGCAGGAGTTTTAGAGGAAGCCAGAAAGATGGTAAAATAACACCGGATTTGATATTTTGGGTGAGGTGTAGTATAGTTTTTGGGAGCCGGAACACAGTATTCGGCTCCCAATCATTGTTTATGCAGGAGTTTATATATGGCTAACAGGAGAGGCAGGGAGTCCGCGGCCAGGCGTGCAAAACGCAAACGCAGGAGGGTGCTTATCTTCGTGCTGGAGATGATCATCCTGGTCGGCGTGCTGGGGGCGTTGCTGGTCGTATTGAAGCTGGACAAGGCCGATACCGGAAATAAGGAAAGCGTAATAAACGCAAAGGTAAATGAAGAGGTTGCCGAACAGGTCGAGGCGGAGGACAACAGCTGGAAGATGAGCGGCTACAAAAACATTGCTCTCTTCGGTGTCGACTCGAGGGACGGAAATCTCGACAAGGGAGCGAGGACGGATACTATAATAGTAGCTTCCTTAAATAACGAGACTGGAGACATCAATCTGTGCTCCATCTTCAGGGACACCTATCTGAACGTGGGAAACGACACCTACAATAAGGCCAACCAGGCTTATGCGAAGGGCGGGCCGGAGCAGGCGATACAGATGCTGAACGCGAATCTGGACATGGACATTACGGACTATATAACCGTGGATTTCAAGGCCCTGGTAGATATGATAGACGATGTGGGCGGAGTCGAGATCGACATTATGGATGAGGAGATACACTTCCTAAACGACTATCAGATAGGGACCGCCGAGGCGATAGGTGTGCCTCAGAGCCAGATTGTCAATGTAGCCAACGCAGGGCTGCAGACCTTAAACGGACTGCAGGCCACCTCCTACTGCCGTATCCGGTACACGAAGGGAGACGACTTCAAACGTGCCGAGAGACAGCGGCTAGTGCTCACCCAGGTGGCGGAAAAGGCCAGGACGGCCGACGTGGCTACCTTAAATGAGATAATAGATGATATACTTCCAAAGGTTAAGACCAGCTTTTCCAAGGCGGATCTTGTGGAATACGCTTCCCACGCGACAAGCTACAACATCGGCGAGAGCAGCGGTTTCCCCTTCGAGCGGGTTACCGGAAATATGGGTAAGGCAGGAAGCAGCGTTGTTGCAGACAATTTTGAAGCCAACGTGGTTGAGTTCCACCGTTTCCTCTTTGGGGATTCGGAGTATACGCCCTCACAGACTGTGGTGGGCATAAGTGAAAAGGTAGCCGCAGACAGAATAAAGAACGGATTGTAATTGTCCGGGGCCACAGTGCGGACAGTTAAAACAGATCGCGAGTAACAGTAGGGGATGAAGCGTGGTAGATGTAGTTATTCTTACGTATAAGCCGGACAAATCCATATTCGACATTTTGGAGAAGCTGGAAAACCAGACCGTAAAGCCGGGTAAGATAATCCTTATGAATACCGAGCAGAGGTATCTGGAAAAGCTTATCTATGGTTCGAGGTTTTCCAACAGGTTTCCCAATGTGGAGGTGCGCCATATTTCGAAGCTGGAGTTTAATCACGGCCGGACGAGAAATAAGGCGGCGCAGCGCTCGGATGCGGAGTTTCTGATCTTCATGACCCAGGACGCCATGCCGGCTGACCTGAACATGATAGCGGAGCTCCTAAGACCCTTGGAGCAGTATGAGGACGTTGCCATAAGCTATGCGCGCCAGCTCCCGGGGGCGGACGCAGCTCCGGCGGAAAAATTCACAAGAGTGTATAACTATCCGGATGAGGACGAGGAGAAGACCTTTGAGGATATCAATACCAGAGGGATCAAGGCCTTTTTCTGTTCAAATGTGTGCGCCTGCTACAGAAGGAATATTTTCGACGAGCTGGGAGGCTTCGTCGACAAGACTATCTTCAATGAGGATATGATCTACGCCTACAATGCCCTGGCTGCGGACTACACCATATATTACGCCGCCAAGGCCAAGGTCTATCATTCCCATAACTATACGGCGAAGCAGCAGTTTCAGAGGAATTTTGACCTGGGAGTCTCGCAGGCAGATCATCCGGAGGTCTTCGGAGGGATACGGAGCGAGGACGAGGGAAAAAGGTATGTCAGGGAGTGCATAGGCTATCTTGTAAGGTCGGGCAAGGCCTATCAGGTTCCGGGCTTTGTCTTCAAATGCGCGGCCAGATATCTGGGCTACAAAAGGGGCTTGAACTATCATAAGCTCTCGAGAAAGAGGATACTCAAATATACGTCGGACCCTACCTATTGGAAGCGCAGCTGGGACCTCAATCCCAGCATAGACGTGACCCGGGGATACGGCAAGAATGAAGAAGGGCTGTAACTGCTCGGGATAGTTGCGAAGGACTTAAAAATATAAAGGAGCTTTGAGCTAATATGTGTGGAATAGTCGGATTTATCGGAAAGAAGAGGCAGGCGGCCCCCATTATACTGGATGGGCTTTCAAAGCTGGAATACAGAGGCTACGACTCCGCCGGAATGGCAGTTTTTGACGGGGACAGTATAAACGTGGTCAAGGCAGCGGGAAGGCTGGACCTGCTCGTTTCCCTGACCCACGGAGGAGAGACTACGAAGGGGCTTGCGGGCATAGGTCATACGCGGTGGGCCACCCACGGACAGCCGACGGATATTAACGCGCACCCGCACCTCAACGGTAAGGGGACCATTGCGGTAGTGCATAACGGGATAATAGAAAACTATATGGCCCTGCGGAAGATGCTCGTAGGCAGGGGCTATGAGTTTAAGAGCGAGACCGATACGGAGGTAATCCCCCAGCTTTTGGATCTGTACTATAAGGGAGACCCGCTTGAGGCCATACAGAAGGTGCTGCACAGGGTAGAGGGCTCGTATTCCCTCGGCATTATTTTTGCGGACCATCCGAATGAGCTCTATGCGGCCAGGAAGTCGAGCCCCCTCATATGCGCGAAAACGGAGGAGGGAGCATTCATAGCCTCTGATGTACCGGCGCTGCTTAAATATACAAGGAAGGTCTATTACATAGGGGAAGAGGAAATAGTCCGTCTGAGCGCGGATGATATTGCCTTCTTCGACGTGGATGCCCTGCCGGTGGAAAAGGAAGAGGTCGAGATAAAATGGGACGCGGAGGCTGCGGAAAAGGGCGGCTACGAGTTCTTTATGATAAAGGAGATCTACGAGGAGCCCAGGACCGTAAGGGACACCATAAGTCCCAGGATACGGGACGGGAAGGTCGTTATAGAGGAGCTGGGCTTAAGCGATGAGGAGATCGCGGAGGTATCGAGGATACATATCGTAGCCTGTGGCTCCGCCTACCATGCCGGGGTGACGGGGAAATACGTCTTTGAGGGCATGGCGAGGATCGGAGTGGATGTGGACATCGCTTCGGAATTCAGATATAGGAAGCCGATTATCGGGGAGAAGGACCTGGTAATAGTCATAAGCCAGTCGGGCGAGACCGCGGATACGCTGGAGGCACTGAGGGTTTCTCATCAGTGCGGAGCCACCGTACTGGCAATAGTAAATGTCGTTGGAAGCTCCATTGCAAGGGAGGCGGACAAGGTAATGTATACCTGGGCCGGGCCGGAGATCTCGGTCGCGACCACCAAGGCCTACAGCGCCCAGCTGGTTTCGCTGTATCTTCTGGCGATAAAGTTTGCCCTCTGCAGGAAGCAGATCACCGAGGAACAGGCAGCAGGCTATATAAACGACTTAAAGAAGCTGCCGGAGCAGATAGAGCTGCTTTTAGGGGGGAAGGAGAGGCTTCAGCGTTTTGCCAACAGATATATTGCGGCGACGGACGTATTTTTCATAGGCCGCGGCATAGACTATGCGATCTCCCTGGAGGGCTCCCTTAAGCTGAAGGAAATTTCCTATGTACATTCCGAGGCCTATGCGGCGGGCGAGCTAAAGCACGGAACGATCTCCCTCATAGAAGAGGGGACTCTCGTAGTGGCCGTGGCGACGCAAAAGGAGCTCTATGCCAAGACGGTTTCGAATATCGTAGAGGTAAAGGCCAGAGGAGCTTTTGTACTGGCAGTCACCAACGTGGGAAATACAGATATAGAGACCAATGCGGACTATGTCATTTATATACCCGAGACGAATTCCTATTTCGCGAATTCCCTGGCAATCATTCCGCTGCAGCTATTCGGGTATTATGTATCCCTGGGCAAGGGCTTTGATGTGGACCATCCGAGGAACCTGGCAAAGAGTGTCACTGTTGAGTAGGGGGAAATATGGCGAATAAAAAGACGGTTGTTTCATTAGGACATAATGCCCTGGGCTTTACCACCTCCGAGCAGTATGACGCTATGCGACTTACTTCACGGGCACTGGCGGATTTGGTGGAGGACGGACACGACCTCTGCATAACCCACAGCAACGGGCCCCAGGTGTCGATGATACATAAGGCTATGACGGAGCTCAGACGTTCGTATCCCGATTACTCACCCGCGGCGATGTGTGTCTGCTCGGCCATGAGCCAGGGCTATGTGGGCTACGACATACAGAGCGCGCTAAAGGGAGAGCTCCTGGCAAGGGGGATATCCAAGAGCGTCTGCACTGTGCTGACACAGGTAACAGTGGACCCCTATGACGAGGCCTTCTATGAGCCCACGAAGGTCATAGGCCGGCATATGAGCGCCGAAGAGGCCGCCA
>JAFTEI010000292.1 GCA_017453965.1 Lachnospiraceae bacterium | reverse complement strand
GTGGACGGAACTGTCGGAGGCGGCGGACATTCCTTAAGAATCGCAAGTCGTCTGGACCCGGACAGAGGAGGCAGGCTCATCTGCTTCGATCAGGACGCGGAAGCCATAGAGGCGGCCAGGAGTAATTTGAAGGACTTTGAGAACATCACAACATTTGTGAATTCCAACTTCGTAAACATGAGGGCGGAGCTGGAAAATGCAGGGATATCGAAGGTAGACGGTATCCTGCTTGATATAGGTGTTTCTTCATATCATTTGGATAATGCCGAAAGAGGATTTTCTTATCTCGTTAAATCTCCCCTTGACATGAGAATGGACAAAAGAAATCCTCTGACGGCATATATAGTGGTAAATGAGTATCCAAAAGAGGAGATAGCGCGGATAATCAGGGAATATGGGGAGGACAGGTTCGCAAACAATATTGCCTCCCATATAGTAAAGAGAAGAGAAAGCGCTCCGATAGAAAATACAGAGGAGCTTAAAGTTATCATAGAAGCGGCTATTCCGATGAAAATTCGGAAAAACGAGAAAAATCCGGCCAAGAGGACCTTTCAGGCCATAAGGATAGAAGTAAATAATGAGCTCGGAGTCTTGTCCGAAGTCTTGGATGAGGCGGTGGAGCTTTTAAACGCGGGAGGGAGGCTGGCGGTAATAACCTTCCACTCGCTGGAGGACAGGATAGTTAAGTCGCGGTTCAGAAATTTTGAGAATCCATGTATATGTCCTCCGGGTTTTCCGGTCTGCAGATGCGGGAGGATTTCCAAGGGGAAGGTGATCACCAGGCATCCCGTCACAGCATCGGAGGAGGAGCTGGAGAGAAACAGCCGGGCGAAGAGCGCCAAATTAAGAGTTTTTGAGAAAGCCTGAGAAAGATTTAAGATTTTTTGAGTGCACAAAAGAGGGGAAGCTTTGGCAGCATCAAGGAATGAAGGAAAAATATATAATTCGGGAAATCACGGCGGTGGCGGGGTTAAATACCGTTACAGGACCGTGGGGAATACTGTTATCCGGGAAGAGGTTGCGGTAAGGCCCAAAAAGAAGCCCGCGAAGGCGAAGGCCAAGGCAGCGGAGGTCAGAGCGCAGAAAAAGGCAAAGCCGAGTATTCTGGATGCACCGGTAAATAATTCCGGTATGAGGGCGCCGAAAAATGTGGGTCTTGTTTTCTTTTCGTTCTTCATTCTCGGAATAGTATGTATCTCATGTATTAAATATGTAGATCTGAGGAACGAATGCACCAGTCTTCAAAAGAAGATATCCCGGGAAAAGATCGCATATAACGACCTTAAACTTGCCAACGACGAGGAATATGATAGAATAATGGGAAGCGTAAACCTCGAAGATATAAAAAAGACCGCAATGGATGAGCTCGGAATGGATTATCCGAAAAAGAGCCAGGTTGTGGTGATACCGGGAAACGGAAGCGATTATGTCCGGCAGTATAAGAAGATACCTGACAAGCAGCCCGGTGATGAGTTGGAGAAGAGTAGTGGCTCGAAATAGGCAAAAGGCTCCCAAAAAATTCAGATTGTATATGCAGGGAAAGCTGGTTGTACTCTTTTTGCTGGTACTTCTGGCTTTTGTTGCGTTATCTGTACGCCTTATTTCCATAGCGCGGGATAACGGCGATGATTACAAGAGAAGAGTTCTGTCGCAGCAGTCCACGACAGCGATAAATATTCCCTATAAGCGCGGCGACATCCTGGACCGCAAGGGCGGGAAGCTGGCCTATTCGGAGAAGGTCTACAATCTTGTGATAGACGCCTATGATATGAACCAGGATGGGGGAGCGCATATAGACCCCACGATGAACGCCATAGCCAAAAGCTTTCCGGAGGCCGATACGACGGAGATCAGGCAGTATGTGAACGACTTCCCTTCCTCGAGGTACAAGATATTCCTGCACAATCTTTCCTACGACGAGATAAGCGTCTTTCAGAAGCTTGAAAACAGAGAGGTTTCCAAGGAGGATGAAAAGGCCAAGAGGACGATCTCCGGAGTGTTTTTCGAGGAGGCCTATACCAGAAAGTATCCCTACGGCAGCCTTGCCTGCGATATAATCGGCTTTGAGAGCGGAGCCGGCGGGGTCTTCGGACTTGAGGAGTATTATAACGACGAGCTCAGCGGAGTAAACGGAAGACAGTACGGCTATATCAACGACGACTCGATAATGGAGAGAACCATAAAGCCTGCGGAGGACGGGCATACGCTGGTTACGACCATCGATTCGAATATACAGTCGATAGTTGAAAAGCATATTAAGAAGTTTTACGACACCTATAAGGACAATGCCAGGGCCGGGGCGGCCGCTGACAACATAGGTGTTATCGTTATGAATCCGAATAACGGTGAGATATACGCCATGGCCGGCTATCCGGTCTTTGACTTGAACGACCCGACCAATCTCAACGGAGTGGACCTGACTCAATACATGGTACAGGCCTCAAACGAGACTGTGAGCGGAGGGGAAGCGCCGGCGGAGAGCACAGGAGCTTCCGGAAATGAGGCGTCGGAAAATACCGCGGCGAAGCCGGCGGCCAAGGCCGAATATACCGCGGTGGGACCTGACGGTCAGGTCTATAATATGAGCCGCGAGGAGAGGACAAATATCTGCAACAGGATATGGAGAAATTTCTGCATCTCCGATTCCTTTGAGCCCGGCTCGGTAATGAAGCCCTTTACCGTTGCAAGCGCCATAGACTGCGGCGGTATAACCGGCAACGAGTCCTATGACTGCGGGGGCTATCTGCAGGTCGGGAATTTCCAGATACACTGCCACAACAGGCTTGGAGACGGGGTTCTTACCGTCAAACAGGGCGTGGCTAAGTCCTGCAACGTAGTGCTTATGGACATTGCCTTCGCCATGGGCAAGGAGGAGTGGCTCAGATATAACCGTATATTTAATTTCGGACAGAAGACCAACATAGACCTGGCGGGAGAAACAGCCGCCAGTGCCCTGACCTTTAACGAGGATATGGGAAGGACAGACCTGGCGATAGCTTCCTTCGGACAGGGCTTTAACACCACGATGATACAGATGGCGGCTGGCTTCAGTGCCATAATAAACGGCGGCTACTACTACCGCCCGCATTTTGTCAGCGAGATAAGGAACTCCGAGGGGGCGGTCATAAGTGAGATCAATCCCAGGATATTGAAGCAGGCCATTTCCGAAAAGACCTCGGCGCAGTTAAGGGAGTACCTTGAGGCCGTGGTCATGAGCGACCGCTCTGAATGTACGGGCTGGTCGGCGCGTCCGGCCGGCTATACGGAGGGAGGAAAGACCGGGACGGCGGAGAAGGCGAAGAGAGACGGTATCAACTACGTGATCTCCTTTATGGGCTATGTACCCGCGGACCATCCCGAGGTGCTGTGCTATGTGGTTATCGACAGACCCAACCATCCGATGCAGTCTGAATCTACGAGGCTGGCAACTGTGCTAAATCGTGATATAATGACCGAGGTCCTTCCGTATCTGAATATCTTCCCAACTCTGGCGCTTACAGAGGAGGAGATGGCAGAGCTCGACGAGAGTAAGAGTGAATTTTCCGAAAATGCCCGTTCTCTCGGAGAGGAGGCGGTATCGGAAAATGCCGCGGAAGGGGAAGGAGAAGCGGAAACAGGAGAGGAAGTTCTGGAAACAACGGCGGAGCCGGCTGAGGAAGCCCAGGAAGGTGAAGAGGGGCAGGAGCAGAGCGGCGGTGTAAGATATGACCCTGAAACGGGCTATCCGCTGGACCCTGCGACGGGCGAGGTGCTGGACCCCACTACGCTGCTTCCGGTAAATGGGAACGCTTCGGATATTGTGAATATAAGTGCGGGTGAAACCGCCGTGGGAGAATGATAAAACCGTTGTTTATAGCACGGGAATTGAGGGGAGCTTATGGTAATACAATATATTATTTCAATCGCTGCGGCCTTTGTTTTGACAGCTGTTTCAGGACTTTTTGTCCTGCCTTTCTTAAGGAGGCTTAAGGCCAGCCAGACAGAGAGGGAGGACGGACCCGAGTCACATCTTAAAAAGACGGGGACTCCTACGATGGGCGGCATAATGTTTTTGATAGGCTTTACCGTCTCTGCCGCTATTTTTGCGGTAAAACATTCGCTCATAATTCCGATCATAATATCCACGCTGGCCTTCGGATTCGTGGGCTTCGCGGATGACTATATCAAGGTCGTAAAGAAGCGCTCGCTCGGCCTTACGCCCATTCAGAAAATGGCCCTGCAGATCATAGCCGCCGCCATACTCATAGGCTATATGGCCTTTTGTACGGAGGTGACCTTCGATATGGCAGTGCCCTTTTCGGCGCTGTTCTCTCCCGATGGGCAGGATATCTATGTCAATTTCGGCATATTTACGATACCCTTCCTTTTTATAGTGGTACTGGGAACTGTTAACGGGGCTAATTTTACCGACGGTATCGACGGGCTTTTGAGCTCGGTCACTATAGTCATCGCAGTCTTTGTCGCCGCTGTATCCTTTAAGGTGGGGTCCGGCATAGTACCCGCGGCAGGGGCCATGACGGGTGCACTCTTAGGCTTCCTTTTATATAACTGGCATCCGGCCCGGGTCTTTATGGGAGATACGGGGTCGCTGGCGATAGGTGGCTTTGTGTCTGCCTCGCTCTTGTGTCTGAAGCTGCCCATAGTTACTGTGCTGGTGGCCTTTATATATCTGGCCGAGGTGCTTTCGGTCATCATACAGGTCTCATATTTCAAGGCTACCCACGGCAAGCGCATATTCAAGATGGCGCCTATACATCATCATTTCGAGCTGTCGGGCTGGAGCGAGATCAAGGTAGTGAGAAATTTTACAATTCTGACCTTTGTGCTGTGCCTGATAACCTTTTTTGTGATATAAGAGGCAGGGTTCCGGCAGGAGACGCGGAAATTCGCAAAGACAGATTCTAAGGCACAGTAAAATATGCTGATAAAGAAATTTTTCGGGGGAAATAATGGACGTTAAGGATAAAAAAGCGATAGTCATAGGTTCGGGGAAGAGCGGTGAAGCGGCCTCCCACCTCTTGTTGAGAAACGGAGCCGGAGTTATTTTGAATGATTCCAACACGAAGCTCGATGCGGATAAGATAAGGGCCGGGTTTAAGAGCGATGAGGATATCAGGGTATTACTGGGAGACCCTGAGGACAGTGAGCTTGAGGGTGTGAGCCTGGCTGTTTTAAGCCCCGGAGTGCCTACAGATATACCCTTGGTGGGACATTTGCGGGACCTCGGGATAGAGGTGATCGGAGAGATCGAGCTGGCTGCCCGCTTTGAAAAGGGGGACATACTCGCCATTACCGGCACCAACGGTAAGACTACTACTACGACCCTCGTGGGCGAGATAATGAAAAACTATGCCGCCTCGACGGGAAAGAAGGAAAAGGTATACGTCGTGGGCAATATAGGCGAGCCCTACACAGAGATAGCGGATCTGACCACGGATAAAAGCGTTACCGTCGCTGAAATAAGCTCATTTCAGCTGGAGACCACGAAGAGCTTTGCTCCGAGAGTCTCTGCGATTTTAAATATCACTCCTGACCACTTAAACCGTCACAAGACCATGGCGGAATACGTGCGCGTCAAGGAGAGGATAGCTGAGAAGCAGAGCCCGGACGACACCATAGTTTTAAACTACGACGATGCTCTCACCCGTGATTTCGGCAGGAGGGCAGGCTGCAAAGTGGTTTATTTTACAAGGAATACAGACTTTGCTCAGGAAAACGGAGAGTTTGAGTTTCTTCATATTAAAAATGGGATGATAATGTATAACGATACCGATGTCATAGGGGTTGACGATATGCTCCTCATCGGTTCGCACAACCATGAAAACGTCATGGCGGCTGTGGGTATGTGCTTAAGCTATGGGGTCCCGCTGGATATTATCCGGGATACCGTGCGCACCTTCCATGCGGTCGAGCACAGGATAGAGTTCGT
>JAFTEI010000291.1 GCA_017453965.1 Lachnospiraceae bacterium | reverse complement strand
TGGCCCGCATTTCCCATCCACTACAAGCTTATAGCCAAGCCGGTTTAAGGAAAACTGCAGCCAGCGCACATCATTCCCTTTGCTGTTGAGCTTGACGTTTTTTGTTGGCTCTGCGTAGGGGTTGCCGTTGTCCGGTTGTTCATGTGCTACCGGGCTGCCTAATACCTCTGCGTCCCACTCATAAAGGTGATAGGTCTTTATGGTATTAATAAGCGTATTTGCATAATTCGGCTGATGTGTAACCGGATCCTCTGCTGTGGCGTAACCGTCTTTTTCTACATTTTTGCAAGCGGTCTTATAATCGGTCACGCCTCGAAGGTTCGCATATCTTTTCATCCGATTAAACATAGCCGAATGGTCATTGATGGACTCCTGCCACGAGGGATATTTTCTGAATTTCTGCGGCTTTCTGACAGCCACATGATTTTCATACTCTGTTGTCATCATGGTGACACTCTGACCGTTGTATGTACCCTTAATGCCGAAAAGGTTGTAATTAGGTGGTGCTCCGAGACCGGATGTACCGTGTTTGCTCTCAATCAACGCCTGCGCTGCCGTCAGGCTGGCAAGGATCCCGCTCCTTTTCATATCATCCAGCACCATCGGCTTTATCTTTTCAAGAAATTGCAATGCTGTGTAGGTCATTTACTCATCCTCTTTATAGATGTTGACCATCTTAGTACCGTCGGGCATTGTAGTTTCTGTTTTGACGGGAAGATCCGTTCCGGGATTACACTCAATAGCCTTTGCGTCAATATACGCCTCTATTGCTGCATATATAGCTGCCGAGAACATCCCGCAAACTACTCCGACGATCGTGACCCACTTTTCCCCTGTCGCAAGCCCGGCGATAGACGTTGCTATGCTTCCCAAAAACGCCGCTACAGAGATCCAAAACTTTCTGCTGCTTAACTTATTACTCATCCTCATTTACCTCGCTTTCTTCGTAAATCTTTGTTGGTGTGCTAAAGGTCAATATATTTTTCTCAAAGATATTCTCAATGGTTTTCGTAGCTCCCAGAACTACAACCGGGGCTATGATCTCCGATATGACCGCGCTGGATAGCTGCTCCGCTATGCTGGTGCGTTCCAAAAAAGCCAGGATATAGCTCATGGTCACACACAGCAGCCCGTGTATCTCCACCACGGCCAGAAATGCCTTGAAAAACATTCCTGCCGGCTTCTTATGGCCTTTATAATATTTACATCCCCTATATGCACATGAGGGGTAAGTTTGTCGTTTCATCTGTATGATCCTCTATATTGCCTATGACTTCTGTCGTGCCACAAGGTATTGTTCCAGCTTCTTCTTTGCCGCCTTAAGCTCGTCTTTGTCCTCGTTTAACTGGTAATTCACAAGTGCCAATAAGACTTCCTGTGTGACCTCATGTCCAAGCTCGATATTGTCCAGCCGCCTCTTATCCATATCCAGCTTACGGTCAACATCCATCCGCCACTCTTCTAAGTCGGATATTCGCTTATTCTGCGTGTTCTCCGGCTCATGCGCTTTCTTAACAAGATTTATGATGATCGTCACCGCCGCCGACACGGTGATTATCGCCCCGCATATTGCAAGCACTATGGCTATTATGTCATGCGGTGTGAGCATTATCGGTTTATCCATTTTTTACTTCCTCTTTTCATAATATAAAGTCGTATTCTGCCCTTAACTGCGCTGCTGTATTTATCTTATTCAGCACAGGTAGCATGTCTGCATCTTCGGCCGATATGTATTTAAGCACCAAAAGAAATAATTCGTTGATCACCTCTGACTGTGTCTTTATTATGGCATCCTGTTTTTCTGCCACTTCTACCAGGTTAGTCATAATCTTCCCCTGTGATCTCCTTGTATTCCTCCGCCGTGATCGCCCCGAGCTCTGTATATCGCCTAAGCTGCGCCCTGGTGCAATAATTCCTTTCATACCTCGTCTTTAACTTCTCAAACATAGAACTGTGTTCATTCATGATGGCCCCTCCTTACCTTAATTCTAACTCCATAACCCTGATGTCAAGGTCAGTAATCAACTGTTCTGCCTCCATAACCGCTATCTCCTGGTCTGTTATCTCCTGCTCTGTCGGCACTATCCCGGGTGTAAATTTATCTTCATAGCGGTAATGGTCTTTTATTACATAGCTGTCGTAACAATTTCCTTCTTCATCTTCTTGTGACCAGTATTTCTCGACGATTGAAAATCTGTCGTATATCACAGCGTTGTCGAAGCTTCTTTTCACCTGGCATGTACCTGCTAAGTCGCTATGCATGCGGTCTTTTGTCTTTACGGCGTCATAGACTATGCCGTTTCTTTTAACTTCTCCAAATACATATTCCATGTCATCAGCCCCTTTCTTTTCTTTCTTACGTATTGTTTCAAAGCTTTTATGATGTGCTCGCCCCTAAACATCTCTTTGTATATTTGGGTATTATTGCAATGTTTGAGCTGTCCGAGCCTGGACAAAATACTCTCCGCCGCCCTCGGCGATATTTTCCCCTCTCTTTTGCGATATTCCCTTATCGCCTTCTTAAGTCTGAAGAGATTGTGTTTCCGTAAGATCGTGTATCCGCGTCCATATCTGTATCCTACCGCATTAGGCATGCGTCCGTTTGGGCGCCGTTCACCTATTACCGGAAATATCTGCCAGTCTCCTTTTAGCTCTAATTTATGGTCTTTAAGCCACATGGCTATCATCTTTTTGAGTTTTCTTAAATGCCTTTTGTTCGCTCCGAAGACGGTTATGTTGTCCATATACCTTACATAACGCGAGCATAGCCCGCTCTGCCTTATCATGTGATCGAGCGGCTGTAATGTCGTATTGGCAAACCACTGTGAAGGATATGCTCCTATCTTTATTCCGTCTGATGTTATGCGTTCTATTAAATCCAAGATCCTTCTGTCCTTAATTAGCTCCCGCATTCTGCTCATTACTACCTCAGGCCTTAAGCTGTCGTAAAAATGTTTTATATCGGCAGTAAGACAATATCTTGTTCCTTTCTTGTCGTTGCTCATCCATTTTTCTATGGCTTTCTTTGCATAATGCGTGCCTCGTCCGCGGATGCTTCCGCAGCAGTAGAGATCCATTCCTCTCATCAATACAAGCTGGATTACTTGTATAAGTGCATGGTGTATGTATTGATCCGGCCATTGTATGGGCTCTGAAATAATCCGCCATTTTCTGGCGCTTGCATCATACCGCTCTATTATCCTCGGCGGCCTCTGATTGAAACCGCTCGTAATGATCTCTCGCAGAACTGTTATCCTGTCAGCTTTTGTAAGTTCGACCCATGCAGTCGTTTTATTGGGTTTATGCCTTGCTTTCCAGTGATGTGTGCGGTTTACCTCGTCTATTGCTTTGCTTAAATTCGCGTCAGAAATCAGTTCGTCAAATATATGCCCGACCCTTTTCATAGGGATTGATCCTCCTTTTAGCAGTACGGGCTTTCCAGCGTCCTTTACAGATGTACTGACCCGCTCCCTTATTGCTTATCTTCACCAAGAGGTGCGCGGAATCCTGTGCCATAAATTCAAGGTTTAGCGTCTGCCAAATGGCGACAGCCGTGGTTCGCGTTCGAGTTGGTAGCGCTGTTGTAGTTCACGTAGAAAAGCCCGTGATTCAGGTTCTGGTTATAGTTCCCGCCAACATAAAGGCACGGGTTAGAAGCGCTGAAGTTCCAGTTATCGCACGAATGCCCCACGGCACGCACAGGAGACCCCGGTATTTTTTTGTTGACTGAGGGGGAAGACCCCCTCATACTCCCCCTTAAGGGAGTTCAAGGAGACGACAGCCGAGGTACGCGTTCGAGTGGGTAGCGCTGCTGTAGTACACGCAGAAAAGCCCGTGACTCAGGTTCTGGCTATAGTTCCCGCCAACATAAAGGCACGGGCCAGAAGCGCCGAAGTACCAGCTATCGCACGAATATATCGTATTGCTTCCACTTGATGTTGTGGGAATAAAACATGCAAAAAGACCGCTTACATCCTCTACTGTAAATTCGGATGGATAGCCTCCGGTAGGCAGACCGACTAATATGCCGTTCTCTGTGTCTGAAAAATCAGCCGGTTTTAAAATGACATTCAAACCGCTCGCGTTATAGTAGCATCCGTCCATCCAGTCGTAACAGTTATCCCATAATCCTTCGATATTTCTATATTGTGTGCCGCCATAGGTCGTCCGGCTCTCCCGATCTGTCCCGGTGTGATATGGCATTGAGTCCGTGTAGCCCATATTCCTGACCGCTGAAGTCGAGCCGTCAGGAGCGCAACCGTACCCGATCTTTTCCTGGGAATTCCAGTCTGCAAACTCTACGATATAGAGTAGCCATATCGTAAACCGCGTCGCAAAATCAGACTGCCAAATATCGGAGCCAAGATTATGAATTGCTGTCCTGGCGTCTGATCTCGTAATTTGTACTTTTGGCAATCCTCCGGTTTTGGATTTGTAATCATCGGCATGGCAGTGATACCGGCCGATGTAGATCGTGTCTCTTTCTCCTTTCCCGTCTCCTCTGTCCATGTGTGCAGGAGATATTTTGTAGCCATTAGCAAGCGCCCAGGCTGCATTGGCCCCGGGTGTAATCTGTATCTTCATGCCCGCCCCATTCTGGGCCAGCTTATAATAAAACTTTGGGATACTGACCATCGTCCCGCCTGTGCGCTCTGATTTCGCCATATCCTTCCATGGTGAGATGGTATCAAATGGCGAACCATAGTTTGAAGCTCCTGCTACATAGGGTACAGGATCTGTAAAATTCTCTGCTGCATCTGTCCTGCTCCATAACGTCGTTGAAGTTCCGTCCCATTCCGCGCCGTAAACCGGAGGCGTTACTGTGATCGAGAACGACTTTGTGAACGTTGCATAAGTTATCGTAACCGAAGACATGCTTAGCGTCGCTAATGTTCCCTCTGAAGGCGAACACGTTACATATTCCGTTACTTCTCTGAGAGTGCCGTCTGATAATAAAACATCTACCCTCATCCCTGTGTAATCCAATGCTTCGCCCGGCGTGTATGATGTTTTTGCTGGCAGAGTCGTAACTACAATATCCACGGGGCCGCTGCCGCCGCCCTTGGGAGTAACTATAGTGACTCCATTAACGGCATCGTCTTCTACGTCGGAATTCATGAATTTTAATTTGCTCCGCTGCGGCATGACCGTATCGGTAGAGGTCATGACCAAATGACCGCCGCTATGTGCCGCGAAGAGCTCTTCCAGCGTCGTATGTGCTATATTTGTCCCGACCGCAATAGTCGCTCCCGCCGTTATGTCCTGGGTCGCCTTGCAGAGATACCCTCCGAATATGAGCCAGTCGTCCTTGCTGTAGGCCTTGGACGCTGTCGCGCTGCTTTCGACCGTGGCCACGTTCGGACTTTGAAAAAAGTCGCCTATCGGCCCGCTGGAAGCATTGGCTAGTATCTGCCAGTATTCCGTATTGGTCGGGGCGTTCCCGGTGCTCGTCTTTTTGCACACATAGCTGGCTCCGTCATAATACACGAAATCCAGCATGTTGTACGTGGTGCTTCCGTTGTAATCCCCCTTTGGTATCAATAGTACCCTGCCTGCACTTGCCATGTTTTAATTTACCTCCCATTCAAGATTTCCGGTGCTTGTATTTATTAAAAATGTAAATGTTACATCGTTCGTGTATATCAGCTCCCCCGAGGCGAGGTCTACGCCGAAGACTACTGCCGCTCCGCCCTCCGGCTCGAC